>DAINBM010000040.1:0-11657 GCA_036732965.1 Caulobacteraceae bacterium
CACGGTCATGAAGTCCGTGATCGAGCCGGTATAGCGGCCGATGTAGCTCAACCCGCCCTTGCGATACTCGGTGGGTTGCGGCGCTCCAGAAATCGTCCCGCTGGCATAGTCGAAGTTGCGTGTGGCCCGGCTGATGCTTGAGCCGGTATTGAACGCGGTGAACTCGAAGTGGTGACGGCTGGTGATGTAACCGTCCAGCTTCGCCCCCCAGAACGGATCGGTATCCTTGTCCACATTGTAGGCAGTGGAGGTGATCGAGGCGGACTTGGTCTCATGCTGGCGCAGATCCAGCAGACCGTAGAAGAACAGGCGGTCCGGCAGGATCGCCCCGCCGGCCTCGACGCTCTCGTCGGACGTGGTCTCGCGGCGCCGACTGTTGGCGTCCCGGTAGGTGTCGGGCGAGGTGCTGGCAAGGGCGGCGGGGGCCCAGTTCATGTGCACGCCGACCATCGGCGTGTTGGACCCGGACTTGGTGACCGCATTGACGATACCGCCATCAGCCCGGCCGAATTCCGCGGGGTAACCGCCCGTCTTCACTTCCACCGTCTGGTAGAAATCGAACGGAACGCTCGAGCCGCCGATATACTTGTTGAAGTCCGTGATGTTGAGGCCGTTCACATAGAAGGCGTTTTCCGCCACGCTGGCACCACCGACCGAGGGTTGGCCGCCGAAGACGGAATTCTGGCCGGAACTGCCGAGGGCCACGGTGGGAGCCAGCAGGGCCACGGCCTGGACGTTCCGCGCGATCGGCAGTTCCTTCACCGTTTCCGACAGATTGACCGTGCGACCGGTGGTCGTGACGGCGAAGTCGAGATCCGGACGGGGCTTGGCCTTGACCACGACGGCTTCCACGGACCCTTCCGGCTCCAGGGGGAAGGTGAAGGCGGACACGCCGCCAAGGTGCACGTCCTGGGTCGAGACCGATGTCTCGAAGCCCTTCTTGGACACCGTGATCTTGTAGGAGCCGATGGGAATGATCGGAGCCTGGAATGCGCCATTGGCGTCCGTGACAAGGGTCCGGCTCACGCCCTGGTTGACCGAGGTGATGGTCACGCTCGCACCGGCGACCGCCTTCGACCCGGCAATGACGCGGCCTGCCAGGCTTCCGCTGGAATAGTCCTGGGAGAAGGCCGGGTGCGCGGCACCCAGAGCGAGGCTCACCGCGGCGATGTTCAGCGCCAGGGCAGCAGCCGGGCGCGAGAGCAGGCTGGAGGACAGCATATGGGCACGCATTGCGCGAGGCAGCATGGTCGGACGCTCCGAGTCGAGAGAAGACGTCAATCTCCACCTGACATCCGGAAATGCCAATTGAAAAGTGCCCCCTCCACCGGCGTCAAAAAACCACGGGTCGACCAGACGCATAAATGCCACACTGCACTTGCGGGGCCCGTGCCGGTCCGGCGGCCTCTTGCGCCAGGTCAGCCCACAGGGCCGCGTCGCAGATGCCTCACGCCCCGGCCCGGCCGCCCCGAGGGGGGCTTCCCGCCCTTGGCACGACATCGAAGGCGATGGTGATCCGCCGCTCGTCGCGGGTGAAGGGCACCGTCCCGTGCCACATGTAGCTCGGGAACAGCACCAGCCGTCCGGGCCGGGGCTGGACATAATGCTCTGCCCCCAGGTGCGGTTCCGTGGGGATGCCGGGCTCGCCGAACTTGATCCATCCCTCGTGTGGCGTTTCCTCCGGTGCGGTGGGCAGCTCCACATAGAAGGCCGACGACAGCCAGCCCTGCTGATGGACGTGGTCCACGTGATAGCCGTTGGGCCGCAGGAACACCGACCAGCTGCCGGCCAGCTCGTAGTCCCCCTGATAACGCCGTCCCATCCCGTCCGGATCGGTCCGCAGATGCTCCATGTGCGCCCGGATCGGTCCGTCGATGGCCTTGAAGAAGGCCTGGATCACCGGGTCCTGCGAAAGGGCGAGGTTCTGGGAGGTCTGGCTCCCGCCCCGCAGGGACTGGTCGAAGGGTGCCGTCGAGAAGCCATGCAGCTCCACCAGGGACCTGGCGAGGTCCGCGAGATAGGACGTGATGTCCGGCCAGCCCTCCGGCGTCTCGATGTCGTAGGCCCGCACGTATCGGTCGTAGTCATACAGCGACCGGTAGGCCGGGTCGTCCTTGAGCCGCAGCGCCGTGGCCCGCCGCGCCAGGGCATTCTGGTCGTCGGGATTGCGATCGAGCAGACGGTTGCAGATCCGCAGCGCTTCGTCAGCATCGCCCACGCCGAGGCAGGCATCGGCCAAGATGATCCGCATCCGGTTGAGCTCGGGGGCGAGCTTGTAGCCGCGACGGGCAAGATCCAGCCCGGCGCGGGTGTCGCCGTCCGCCATCGCCAGCTCTGCGCCGTCCATGAACAGGTCCTCATTGGCCGATCCCGATCGGGCAATGGCACCTTCGATCACCTTCCGCGCGCCGCCGACATCGCCGGAGATCCGCTTCAATTTGGCGAGGATGCGGATCAGGTTGCTGTCGTCCGGGTGTTTTGCCAACTGCTGCACGAGATGGTCTGAGGCGGCAGCGATGTCGCCGGTGTGCATCCAGACGAGCTGAGCGAGCTCCCGGTTCGGATCCACGGACAGCGGTGACTGACGGAGCACCTCTCGATAAGCGGAGATCGCCTCCTCGGTCCGCCCCAACCCCTCCAACACCCTCGCCAGGATCACCCGCGTCGCCGGACCGTTCAGGCCAAGGGCCATGGCCTTGCGCACAGCCATCTCCGCCTCGCCGAACTGCTGAGCGTCTCCCAATGTCGCCGCAAGGTTATGATAAGCGACCGCACTGTCAGGGTGGTACCGAACAGCGAGGCGGGTCGTCTCCACCGCTGCCTGGGTGAGACCTGCCATCGACTGGGCCTCGGACAATGCGACCAGCAGACGCTGGTCGCGGTCCCCGGACTTCAACCGGCTCTCAAGGATCTCCCGCCCCTTGGCCGGAGACTCGGTCAGGGACACGGCAGCGGCCAGTCCGATCACGGCGGGGATGCTGGATCGATCGAGGGAGAGTACCTGACGGTAGGCCGCTTCGGCATCCGTGAGCTTGAGGGTGGCCAGTCGCGCATCGCCAAGGGCGAGCCAGAACACCGACTGACGGGGATCCAGTTCCACGGCCCGTCGAAGGGCAGGGATCGCGCCGGCAGGATCCGCCTTCCGGATACGGATGAACCCGGCCAGTCCGTGCACGCGGGCATCGGGCGGGTTGGTGCGCAGGATAGGGGCGAGCCGTGCCTCCGCCAGAGCCAAATCACCGGCCTGGAAGAGATGGGCGGCCTCAGCGTAGGCCTGCTCGACGATCTGGGGATGTGTTGCGCTCATGACCTATCCAATGCCTTCCGACCGCCCGGAGCGCAAGGCGCGCCACCTACAGGCCCGCGTCCTGCTCGGCCTTCGAGACGCCCCCGTGGAACCTGTCCACCGCCTCCACGATACGAGAATAGGCGCGTTGATCCGCCTCGGTCATGAACATGTTCCAGATGTCGGCGATGAGGATCACCCGGACCTCGTCGCTGTCATTCCAGGCCTCGTGCTCGACAGTATCGTCGAACACCCACGCCTTGCCGAGCTCCCATTGGCGGGTCTCGGCACCGACGCGGAACCCGCAGTCCGGAGGCACGATGAGCGGAAGGTGCACCACCAGCCGTGCATTGCTCACCCCGGTATGGGGGGGGATGCGCGTGCGGGGCTGCAGCGCCGAGAACATGGCCGATGGTGTCCGCCCGGGCACATGGGGCTGCGGGATCAGCGACAGCGCCTCGAGGGTTTGGGGGAACAGGGTGGCCGCATGATCCGGAAGCGATCCGGCACGGATGACATGCATCGCCGACCACCGGGGCGAATGGTTCAGCTCCGCCCATTGGTCCACCGGGACGCCCTTCGGCTCCGCAACATAGGGTGAGAACAGATCCGGCCGCGCAATCCGCGCATGCTCCAGCTCGTCGCGGATCCGGTCGGTATAGGCCTCGAACCGTTCGATCCACGGCATCAGCGCGCGGTCGTAGAATTCGAACACCGGCAGTCCCGGATAGAGATAGGTTGCCGGCTCCGGCCAGTAGTTTCTCCGCCGTCCGGCGGAGACATCGAGAAAGCGCTGCACACTGGCGGGGCGCTCGGGCACCGACCCGAGCTCCGCGGCCACAGCCTGGTCCATGGCGGCCACGAGATCGCGCTGATAGTCGGCGTGGACGACCTCCGCATGGGCCAGGGCGCGTCGCACCGCCGGGTCGTCCGGCGCGCTGGACCGGAACAACAGGGCCAGCCCGTAGAACCGACCGGCCTCGATCATGTCCCCCTGCCGCTCGAGGAGCGAGGCCTTCAGCAGCAGACCGGACAGGTCCCGGGGCTCCAGGGTCAGGGCCTCGTCCACTGCGACGCGCGCACCGGGAAGATCGCCACTCTCGCGCAGGGCGGTGGCATAGTTGAGCCAAAGGCCGGCGGCGCGGGGTTCGAGGTCGAGCGCCTGCCTGAGAAGGGTCACGGCCTCCTGCGGCGCCCCACGGCCCAGCGCGGCCCTCGCCTCCCGGGACAGGTCGAAGAGGTTGCGCTGTGGGGGAGAGGCGTCGGTCATGGTCGCGTGCAGCCGTTGAACCCGGGAGAGGCAGTCTATGTCGATTTGTTCATACGGGGAAATGCACTAAGGTCCGGTAGAAATTCGTGAGAGCCAGACGGAGCGCACTTGTCCACGTCCAGAATCGACCAGATCGTTCGCCATCTCCAGCAGGATGACATTCCCGGCGCGGTCCGGCTCGCCCAGAGTGCCTATCTGAACAACGAATTCGATCCTCTCATCCTGAACCTCGTCGCCTTCGGTCTGGAGACCGACGGGGACCTGGAAGGGGCCCTGCGGGTCCTCGGGGAATCGCTCGCCCAGCAGCCCGACGACGCGATGGCCTACACCAATGTGGGCCATTGTCTGGTCAAGCTGGCGCGGCCGACCCATGCGCTGGAGGCCTTCAATGCCGCCCTGCGCATCGACCCCAACCTGCCCCGCGCCCATCACGGGGCCGGCCTTGCCCTGTGGATGCGCGGCGAGCATGCCGCCGGTGACGCCGCCCAGCGGCGGGCCATCCAGCTCGACCCGAACTATCCGGATCCCTATGGCGCGCTGGCCGTGTCACTTGCCCAGCACGGGGACCAGGCCCAGTCGGCGGCCATGGCCGACCGGGCCCTGGAACTCAACCCGAACGAGATCCAGGCCCTGATGCTGGTGGCCGACCGCCTGTTCGCGTCAAAGGCCTTCGAGGACTGCGCTGCGCTCCTGCGCCGGGCCCTCGCCGACCCGGCCACTGCGCCGCTCCAGCGCGTGTCGATCCATCGCAAGCTCGGCAACTGCCTCGACCGGCTCGGCCGCTATCCCGACGCGTTCGAGGCCTACCGCCAGTCGAACGCCTACGAACGCCGGGTCTACAAGGACCTCTTCGAGGCCGAGGACATCGAATCCCAGCCCGAGAAGCTGAAGCGGCTGACCGCCCATTTCCGGAGCGCCGCACCGATGGTGGAGGAGGTCCCTGCGGGCCATGCCATGAACGGCGTCCGGCAGCACGTCTTCGTCATGAGCTTTCCCCGGTCCGGAACCACCCTGCTCGAGCAGGTGCTGGCCAGCCACCCGGACATCATTCCCCTGGAGGAGCAGCCCACCCTGAGCGAGGCCATGGCCCATTTCTTCAACCGGCGCGAAGGGCTGGCCGAGCTGATGGCCGCCACGGAGGCCGAACTGGAGCCCTGGCGCCAGCGCTACTGGGAGAAGGTGGCCGGCTATCTGGGCCCGATCGAGGACAAGGTGTTCGTTGACAAGCAGCCGTCATTGACCGCGTTCCTGCCCCTGATCCGGCGGCTGTTCCCCCACGCCCGGATCGTCTTCAACATCCGCGACCCACGCGATGTCATCCTCAGCTGCTTCCGCCACGGCTTCGTCATGAACGCGAACATGTACGAGTACACCGACATTCTGACGTTGGCCCAGCTGTACAGCCTGACGATGGAATGCGCCCATGTGTATTTCGAGACGTTGAATCTGAACGTCTACAAACACCGGCATGAGGAATTCATCACGAACTTCGAGCCGAAGACGCGGGAGCTGTGCGAATTTCTGGGCCTGACCTACAACGAGAACATGCGCAACTTCGTCGAGACCGCGAAGAAACGGGAGATCAACACTCCCAGCCGTGACCAGGTGCGTGCCGGTCTCAACACGTCCGGCATGGCCTACTGGCGCAACTATGCCGACCAGTTGCGCGAGGCCGCCGAGATCGTGAAGCCCTGGGTGACGGCCTACGGCTATCCCGACTAGGCCGCCGGAAGTCACCGCCCCCCCCCTGACGCCCGCCCGCCGGTCGCGCCACAAGAAAACGCCCGCCGGACCAGCCGGCGGGCGTTGTCGTTTTCCATCTCCCCGCAACACGACGGATCCCCGAGGGGGGCGGTCCGGAGGTCCTGCGCCCCGACCCTGTCACCAGGGTCGGGGAACCGGAAGGAGGGTCTCTTAGTAGTTGGCGGTGAGGCCAATGAAGAGGTTGCGACCGAGGGTGTCGTAGGTGCCCGGGAAGGTGTTCCCGTTGCCGCTGCCGTACGTACCGACGTTCACGGCATCACCGTGCGGCGGGTTGGTGTCGAACAGGTTGTTCACACCGCCGCGCAGCACGTAACCGTCCTTCACCTTCCACTGGAACGCGAGATCGAAGTAGCTGATCGCGCCGGTCTTGCCGTCGATGACGTCCTTGTTGGCCGGGTAGAAGCCGCTGTTCACCAGACCATTGCCCTCGTTCAGGTCAACCTTGGACGAACCGATGAAGCGCCAGTTGAGCGAGGTGGTGATCTTCCAGGGCGTGACCCAGGAGAACCGGGTGGTGGACTTCCAGTGCGGGGTCGGCTGACCACAGGTGGACCCGAAGAGGCCCGCACAGTCATAGGTCCCCGAACCGGTCAGTCCGACAGCCGGATTGGCACCGTTCGGCTCGACCACGTAGTGCGACGTGTAGGTTCCGGTGGAACGGATGTCGAGACGGCCAAGGTCACCCAGCGGCTGGGTGTAGCTCGCGGAGACGTCGATGCCCTTGGTCTGAACGAAGCCGGTATTGACGTTCGTCACATTGACCAGACCCGATCCGTAGAGCTGGCCGGTGGTCGCATCCCGCTGAATTTGCGAGCAGAGGAAGGCGTCGCCGCCGATGCAACCGTTCAGCGTCGCGTTGGCACCACCGTAACCCGCCGAGATCAGATTGGAGATCCGGATGTTGTAGTAGTCAACGGAGAGGCTGAAGCGCGGCAGCATCTTCGGGGTCAGCACCACGCCGAACGTGTAGGTGTCTGCCGATTCCGGCGTCAGCTTAGGGTTGCCCCCGGTCAGCTGCGAGCACTGGTTCGCCGGGCAAGCCTGGGTGCCACCGGCCTGCAGGACCGAGAGGGGAACCCCCTGGGCCAGGCAGGACTGGTACAGCTGGCTGCCGGCAGCACCCGGATGGGCACACGGGTCGGCGCTGCTGAACAGACCACCCGACGACTGCGGCGCATAGAGTTCCACCACGTTCGGGGCCCGGACGGCGCGGTTGTAGGTGTAGCGGAACCGCACATCGTCATTCGGCTGATAGCTGGCGTCCAGCTTGTAGGTTTCGGTGGTCCCGACCGAGGTGTAGTCCGAATAGCGGTAGCCGGGGCTCAGGGTCAGGCTCTTCACCCACGGCTTGTCCGACACCAGCGGGATCGAGGCTTCGCCGAAGACTTCCGTCACATTGAAGGAACCCGACGTCGCCGGCGTGGCACCGCCACCCGAAAGGTCGCCAGACGCCGATTCGGCGTCAGGCGCGAACACCAGGTTTTCACGACGATATTCGGTACCCACCGCGACCTTCACGCTGTCCGCGGCCCAGGGCGACTTGACCCCGTACTTGCCGAGATCACCGTTCACCGCGAGGCTCGCGACCTGCTCTTCGGTCGTCCCTTGCTGGACGCCGGGGGTCAGGACATAGGCAAAGCCCGCCGGCGAGATGCCGACCGACTGAGCCCGGAAGATGTTGAGGGGGACGCAGGACCCGCCCGAGATACAGGTTCCGTTCGGGTTGACCAGCAGGGCGTTCTGCATGTTGCGCAGGGACGCATAGCCCGTCGCGTACTGGGTGTAGGACGACTTGCCCAGCTGGATGTAGCCGTCATACGACCACACGTCGTTGATCTCGCCGCGCGCACCGAGGTCGACCTTGAAGGTGTCGTGACGGAAATCGCCGTTGCGGTCCGCGGAGGTGAAGCGGTAGCCGATCTGGGCCAGACCGATGGCGCTGGTTCCGGCCGCCGAGCCGCAGAGCGCCGTGGCCTGCTGGACCGACAGGAACGGGTTGTTGCAGTTGATCTGCCAGTAGGGGTTGTGCGGGATCGGGCCGGAACCGGCGAAGAAGCCCGACGGCGCGTACTGTGCCTGGGTCCGGTCATCCATGAACATCAGGTCGGAGTACAGATCGATGTGCTTGTTCAGCTCATAGTGAGCGAAGTAGCCGATGTTGTAGCGGGTGTCTTCCCGCTGCAGGTAGCTCTGGTTGTTGAAGTTGTAGGACGGCACGGCCGACGAAACGAACGTATTGGAGCCGTCGAGGCTGTCATGCAGTCGGGGAGAAGCCGCGGGGTTGGTCTGGCCGGGGTTGGCCGCGATGTTGAAACGACCGTAGGCGCTGTTCGACGAACCCGCGCACGAATAGTGGTCGTAAACGTTGGAACCGTTGGACAGCGACTGGATGCCGCAGGCCGAATAGTCCCGCGCGCTCTGCACCACCGGCTGGGAGTTGAAGTAGGTCGCAAAGACCGTGATGTTGCCCTTGTCTTCCGGAGCGTTCACGCACATCGCGATGGAGGCCGTGTACTGCTGGCCGTCGAACTTGCTGCCCGGCACCGCGATATGGGCCGCGTTCAGGATCGAGTCCGCGGTGGAGTCCTTGGTGGAGTGCTGGTTGCCACCGGCCTGCAGGTCGATCTGCACGCCCTGGAAATTGTGCTTCATGATGAAGTTCACGACGCCGGCGACGGCGTCAGCACCGTAAACGGCAGACGCACCACCGGTCACCAGGTCGACCCGGTCGACAAGGGCGGTGGGGATGTTGTTGAGGTCGGCAACCGGGGTGGCGGCGTCGCCCGGCGGCAGCCGGCGGCCGTCGACCAGGACGAGGGTGCGCTGGGCACCCAGACCGCGGAGGTTCACGGTCGCGGTACCGGTCGAGTTGATGGACTGGCCGAGGCTCTGGCCAGCGACCACCTGCGGCAGCTCGTTGAGGAGGTTTTCAACGCTGGTGGTGCCCTGGAACTTGACGTCCTGTTGGCCGACGGTGACCAGCGGGCTGTCGGAGGTCAGGTTCGGCTGCGGAATGCGCGAACCGGTCACGACCACGGCCTGGACTTCACCGGTCGGCGTGTCCGCCGCGTGGGCGGCCATCGGGGCGACCATGCTGGCCAGGGCCAGGGCCGGAGCGACCAGCGCCGTCGAGCGGGTCAGGGCCGAGGCCAGCCGCCGGGCGCTGAAGGATTGGGAACCGTTGGTAGACGCCATGATCTCGTTGTTCTCCGTGGATTGACCAGCCGCCAGACGCAACACACGCTTTTGGCCACAATTAAGCCCATAAGGGCGTCATCCCGGGGGCTTGGTCAACGCTCCATGAAGGGTTTGTAACGATCCGGTGGCGAGGTGTGACCCTTGCGACACAATCGAGCGACGCTTGCATGACAATCGAGGTCAAGATGCCGATCATCGGGCGATATTCCGATCCGTGCGCTCGCCTGCCCGGGGTACGGGGGACGCGAAACAAGATGACGCAGGTCAAGACCGACACGATTGCCTGGGAACGGAAATATCGTATTCTCGGGCGGGTCAACTCCCGGACAAAGAGATCGCCATGAAACTGCCCCTCGCCGCCGGCCTTGCCGCCGCCCTTGCCCTGTCCGCCCTCGGCACCGGCATCGCGGCGGCCATGACCGATCCGCCCGCGGCCGCCGGGGCACCCGCTGCAGCCGCCACCGCCCGGCCGGACATGCCGAAGACCGACGGCGCGACTGCCAAGGGCAAGGACACCGACATGGTGTGTGTCCGCGAGGAACAGACCGGTACGCGGCTGGGCGGCAAGCGGGTCTGCATGACGCGCTCCGCCTATCAGCAGCGCGCGCGGGAGGCTCAGGAGGCCCTCGACACGCTCCGCAAGGACCCGGGCACGGCATCGAAATAGACGGGAACGGCGCGGGCGGTCCGGCATCCCGCGTCTGCGTCGGGATCAGGTGCCGGACGCCCCCTCCCCCTACGGCCGGTAGTCCCGGGTCACGTGGCCGGCCAGCTCCGCCTCTGTGAACAGCACCGGCTTGGTCTTCATCGCCACGAACAGGGGCATCTGGTCGGCATAGTGAGGAGAGGCTGCGTCGAGCGTCGCCGACCCGAACTGGTGGATGCTGTCCGACTTCAGGACCCCGTTGCGATCCCAGGTCACGAACATGATGAAGGTGTCGCCCGCCACCGCGGTCAGGGTGCCGTCGCCCTGCGGCTTGCCCCAGACGGACCGGTAGGTGTCCGCGCCCCCGTCGATGGGCAGGTCCACCTTGCCCCGACGGATGTGGTTCAGCTGGCCCCATTCGGGGTCGATGCGACCGAAATGCGTCTTCAGGGTCGAGATCGCCGTCTTCAGCCGGGCCTTCAGCGACGCCGGGCCCTCCGCGGGACCGGATGAGTCGGTGTCCGCGGCCAGGATCGGCAGGGTCACCAGGCTGACCAGGGCCGCGGCCCGGTTGTGCACGTCCATCCGGCGGTTCCAGCTCCGCAGCAGGGCCTGGGCGGCGGTGACGTCGGCATCACCGCCGGCGTCCAGCGCCAGGAGGGTGCGGACGATGCCCATCTCCTTGGACTGCTCGGACAGGGTGAGGTCGAACTTGTAGCGGCGGAAGCTCTCGTCGGTGATGTGGCTGTCGACGCCGAAGGTCTCGAAGGCCCGCCAGGCGCGGTTGGTCATGTTGGTCTGGATGCCGAGGTTCGCCGGGTAGTCCGCCGGCTTCATCCCGTCATCCGGGCAGGCGGTGGCCTTGAAGGGGGTGTTGTTGGAGTTGAACACCAGACCGCAGCGGGGATCCCAGACCTGGGGGATCCGGTCGAAGGGCAGATAGGCGGTCCAGATCAGGTCGGAGCGGTCGCCCGGCAGCTCGCCGGACCAGTCGATGCCCGCCTTCCGGTCGGGGAACTGGCCATTATAGACGTAGCCCACATGCCCCTTCTCGTCGGCATAGAGGTCGTTGATGCTGGGCAGCAGCTGCAGGGCCATGGCCGCGCGCCACTCCTCCAGCGAGCGGGCCTTGTCCATGCGGAAGTACTGGATCGCCTGACGCCCCTCGTCATGCCCGGCATAGCGCACGGCAAAGACGCCATGGTCGGTCTCCAGCACCGGGCCGTGCACGCTCCACTTCAGGGGCTTGTCGACGGTCCAGTAGAAGGGACCCCAGAGGTGGACGCGGATCCTGGCGGTGCCCGTCTCGAAGGCCTTCCACGCTCCGTCGAGGCGGTACTGCCCCTTGTCCGCCGGGTTGATCACCAGCCGGTAGACGTCCGCCAGATCGGGGCTGTTCACCGTGCTGGCCCAGCCCAGATGGGCATTGTGTCCGTGCAGCATGAAGGGCGAGCCGGGGAAGAAGCCGCCGGCCACGTGCCAGCCCTCCCCGC
>DAINBM010000041.1:0-11598 GCA_036732965.1 Caulobacteraceae bacterium
TCCGCGTCGCCATGCAGGTGCTGGACCGGGGACGTCTGCATATCGCTGCGGTCTGCTGCGGCGTGGCGGAGCGGCTGCTGGCGGACACGGTGGCCTATGCCTCCGAGCGCAAGCAGTTCGGTCAGGCCATTGCCGGCTTCCAGATGATCCAGGCCATGATCGCCGATTCGAAGACCGAGCTGCTGGCCGCCAGGGCCCTCGTGCTGGACAGCGCCCGCAAGCGCGACGCCGGTGAGAATGTGACGCTGGAGGCCTCCGCCTCCAAGCTCTATGCGTCGGAAATGGTCGGCCGGGTGGCGGACCGGGCGGTCCAGATCTTCGGCGGTGCCGGCTATGTGGCAGACTACGGCATCGAGCGGCTCTATCGCGACGTGCGCATCTTCCGCATCTACGAGGGGACCAGCCAGATCCAGCAGCTGGTCATCGCCCGCGAAACCCTGAAGCGGGGGGGCTGATGTCCTCCCCCTTGGAGACGGCCCTGTTCGAACTGCTGGCGGAGCGCCCGGTGGGCAAGTCCGTCGACCCGGCGGAGGTGGCCAAGCGGGTGGATCCCGAAGGCTGGCGGCGGCTTCTGCCCCAGGTGAAGGGGGTGGCCGTCGGGCTGGCCCGGGTGGGGCGGCTGGAGATCCTGCGGCATAACAAGCCCGTCGATCCCAATGCGTTCCGCGGGGTCTACCGTCTGCGCCTGCCGCTCCCCCCGACCGACGCTGCATGATCCGGCCCACCGGTCGCCGCGCTGTGCTGACCGGTCTCGGAACGGCCGGTCTGTCGGCCTGTGCGCCCCTCGAGCTCAGGCCGCTCGCGCCCCCAACGGGTTTTTCCGGGCCGCGGTTCGAGGGGGATGCGCTGGTCAGCTTCGATGGCAACCGTCTGCCACTGAACCGTTGGGGCCCCGTGGGCGATCCCGCCGCCGTGGTGGTCGCGGTCCATGGCATCAACGACTACGCGATGGCCTTCGAGGGCGACGGGCAGGCCTTTGCCGCCGCCGGGATTGCCACCTATGCCTATGATCAGCGGGGCTTCGGCCGGGGCGGGAACCGGGGCCTGTGGGCGGGGGAGCCCCTGCTCACCGGGGACCTCAGGGCCTGTGTCCGTGCGGCCCGCCAGGCGCATCCGGGTCGGCCGGTCTTCGTCCTCGGGCATTCCATGGGTGGGGCCGTCAGCATCAGCGCCTTCGCCTCCGCCGAGCCCCCCGAGGCGGACGGGGTGATCCTGGCCGCTCCGGCCGTCTGGGGCTGGAGTGCGCAGCCCCTCGCCAACCGGCTGGCCCTGTGGCTGGGCGCGCACCTGCACCCGGGCGCGCATCTCGATCCACCGGGATGGCTGGTCCGGCACCATCTGGCCTCAGACAACCTCGCCATGCTGCGCAAGATGGGGCGGGATCCGAACATGATCTTCACCACCCGGATCGATGTGGTCTACGGGCTGGTGGGCCTGATGCAGAGCGCCCTCGACCGGATCGGGCGCATCCGGGTGCCGGTGCTCTATCTCTATGGCGCACACGACAATCTGGTACCCCGGGAGGCGACCCTGCGCGCTGTTCGGGCCCTGAAGCCCACGGATGCCACCCGGTACTATGCCGATGGCTGGCACCTGCTGATGCGGGACCTGAAGGGCGATCGGGTTCGGCAGGACATGGTGGCCTGGCTGCAGGATCCAACGTCGGCGCCACCGTCGGGGGCCCCATCGATCCTGGCGGCGCTCAGACCGCCGATCGGCTGATGTCGGAACCCGCGTCCCGCTTCAGACCCAGATAGACCGGCACGGCCATTGCGGCGGCCAGGCTGATCATCAGGTACGGGAATCCGAACCGGTCGGTGGTCAGACGGCCTTCGCCATGCCGGGCGATATGCAGCATCAGCGCGCCGAAGCTGACACCGAAGCCGATGCTCAGCTGCTGCAGCACCGCGGACAGGGTATTGGCCCGGCTGACATCCTTCCCCTCCAACCCGGCATAGGCCACCGTTCCCACGGCGGTGAAATGGGTGGAGCGGACAAAGCCGGTCACCATCAGCACGAGGAAGATCAGCACCGGCGAGGTGTCGACCCGATAGAGACCGGGGATCGCCGTGAACACCACGGACAGCACCGCGGACCCCAGCAGCAGCGTGCGGAAGCCCAGCGACCGGATAACCACCACAGAGGCCGGCTTGGCACTGAAGGCCCCGATGGCCTGACCCATCGACACCAGTCCCGCCTTGCCGGGGCTCCAGCCCATGGCCACCTGGAACAGCAGAGGGGTCAGGAATGGCCAGGCCCCCAGTGCGAGGCGGACACAGCTGCCGCCGATCACGCTGGCGCGGAGGGTGGCGCTGCGCAACAGCTTCAGGTTCAGGATGGGATTGGCCACGGTCATGGCGTGCCGGACGAAGGCAGCAAGGGTCACGAGGCCGATCGCCGTCAGCAGGATGACCAGCCACACGGGCAGCAGACCGACGCCTGCGGTCTCGGCCACGGCCACCAGACTGGTGATCGCTGTGGAACTCAGCACGAACCCCGGCCAGTCGAAGGGACCCGGATCATGGGTCGCGAGCTTCGGGGCGAACAGCGTCACCGCAACCATGCCGGCCAGACCCACCGGCAGATTGATCAGGAAGATCCAGGGCCAGTCCGCGAAGGTGAGGACGAGTCCCGCCAGAGGCGGCCCGATCATCGGTCCCACCAGGGCCGGGGTCGTGAAGGCGGCCATGGCCGAGACCAGACGTTCCCGCGGCACGGAGCCCACCACGATCAGCCGTCCAACCGGCGTCATCATGGCTCCGCCCATGCCCTGGACGATCCGTGACGCGACCAGCGCGGGCAGGGAGCGAGACAGGGCGCAGAGGATGGAGCCGGTGAGGAACACCGACATGGCGATCAGGAAGACCCGCTTGGCACCATACCGGTCAGCCACCCAGCCGCTGGCCGGGGTAAAGACGGCCAGCGCCATGATGTAGCTGGTCAGGGCCAGCTTCAGATGGACGGGATCGGAATGGAAGGCCCGGGCCAGGGTCGGCAGGGCGGTGGACAGCGCCGTGGAGTCGATGAAGTCCATGAACAGGGCGCTCGCCACCGCCATCGGCGCGATGGAGGCATAGGCACCGAGCCGGGACGGCGTCGGCCCCTGGGACGATCCCGGGGTTCGGGGCGAGGCGAGGGTCAAGGCGGACGATCAGCTGCGAGGGTGCGGAACAGGCACCCTCTAATGCACCTGTTCCGCGTTCCTGCAAACCTGTCCCGCCGACGGGGCGGTCGGTGCCTACTGGCCCGACATCTTGCGGAAGAACTTCGCCGTCTGCTCACCGCCCTGGAAGTAGGACTGCTGCCCCGACTGGTTCTCGATCTCGGCCCAATGATCCCGAACGGCTTCAACGGAAAGGCCCTTGTCGCCGAGATAGACGCCTTCGGTCTCGAAGATCCTGGCCGTGGCGAACACGCCGGCCCCGGCGGTCAGGACCACGCCCGTGGGGGCGTCTTCCGACACCAGATAGATCACGCCCGGCGTGACGAACTCGGGGCGCAGCTTGTCGAGCATTTCCGGCGGCATCAGGTTCTCGGTCATCCGCGTGGCGGCGACGGGGCTGATGGCATTGACCCGGATGTTGTTCTTCTGGCCCTCGAGCTTCAGCGTGTTCATGAAGCCGACCAGTCCCAGCTTGGCCGCGCCGTAGTTGGTCTGGCCGAAATTGCCATAGAGCCCGGTCGACGAGGTGGTGACGACGATCCGGCCGTAGTTCTGGGCCTTCATGATCTCCCACACCGCCTTGGCGGGCTTGATCGTGCCCATGACGTGCACGGCCAGCACGACTTCCACGTCGGCGATCTCCATCTTGGAGAAGGACTTGTCCCGCAGGATGCCGGCGTTGGCGATGAGGATATCGATGCGGCCGAAGGCGTCCATGGTCTGGTCGACCAGGTGCTTCACGCCGGCGTCATCGGTCACCGAGGCGCCGTTGGCGATGGCTTCGCCGCCCAGCGCCTTGATCTCCGCCACGACGGCATCGGCGGCGGAGGAGGATCCGCCCGACCCGTCCACGGAACCGCCGAGATCGTTGATCACGACCTTGGCCCCGCGACGGGCGAGTTCCAGGGCGTGCTGGCGGCCGAGGCCACCGCCGGCGCCGGTGACGATGGCAACCTTGCCGTCAAAGCGGATTTCGTCAGACATGGGGACCCCAATGCTCCAGATGATCGGTCATGGCGAGGTCGGTTTCACGACAGCCTCGCCTTGCCGCGTCTTGTGCGGCGGTGACGCCCGGTCCGTCAAGCCCGACGGATCGCAGCGCCTGCCCCGGCTCGATCAGCGCGTCTCCGGGTCCTTTCCTGCGCCCGATGCCGTCGCGGTCGGGAGCGGAGCCCTGCGGCCAGGCTTGAGAAACTTCACCAGGACCCGCTGACCGATCAGGAATGGCGCGCGATCCACCGTGGCCACCACTTCCACCACCCGCTCGTCGGTCTTTTCCGACGGGTCGTCGGACAGGAGCTTGCGGGCCCCGAACTGGTAGGCCCGCCGGATCACCGTGCCATGGGCGGGATGCAGAGGATCGGCGTCCGGGACGATCTGGACCTCCTGACCGAGGGCCACATTGGGCAGGTCGCTCTCCGCCAGTTCCGCGCGCACGATCCGGGCCGTGTTGGGCTCGAGATCGAACATGTTCGACACGTTCAGGGTCGAGGCACCGGAGCCGGGATTGGCATAGCGACGGACGATGCGTCCATCGGCCGGGGCCCGCACGGCGGTGAGCTCGAGCTGATAGCGGGTGGTGGCGAGCTGAGCCTGGGCGGTGACAACTGCGGCGCGCTGGGCCGCGATGCTGGCATCGGCCTGGGTGACCACGTCCCGCTGCTTGTCCACGGCCTGTATGGCGGCGAACTGCTTCAGCTGTTCGAGCCGGTGCAGTTCCCGCGCCGCGGCATCCCGCTGAGCCTGGAGCAGGGCGATCTGGGCTCGGGCCTGGTCCGCCGCCGCACTGGCCTGGTTGGCCGCGAGCTTCAGCTGGTCATCCTCGAGCCGGGCCAGCACCTGGCCCTTCACCACACTGTCGCCCTCCTGCACGTCGACTTCCCGGACCACGCCGGCGGTCCGTGCGGCGACCTGGATCACGCCGCCCTCGACGTCGATCTTGCCCGCGGCGATGGCGGCATAGGGCGTGTCCACCGGCTTGGCTGCGGCCGCGCTGGCGGTCTTCCGGGCCTTGTCCTGCCCGGACAGGAAGAGCCCGACCCCTCCGGCGGCGATCACACCGAGCAGGATCAACCAGACGAGGGGGCGGCGAAGAAGGGCGAGCATGGTGTCAGGCTCCTGGAGGAGAGATCGGCGCGCCACCGGGGATCGGGGCGGGGGAGGGGGTCCGGCGGACATCATCGAGTATCTGCCCGTCTTCGATGTGGATGACCCGGTCGGCCCAGGCCTCCAGACGCGGGTCGTGGGTGACGCAGATCACCGCCGCCCCGTGTTCGGTGGCCGCACGGCGCAGGAGGCGGATCACCACCTGACCGTTCTCCCCGTCGAGGGCACTGGTGGGTTCATCCGCGAACAGCAGCTGGGGCTCCTTGGCCAGGGCACGGGCGATGGCGACCCGCTGCTTCTCGCCGCCGGACAGCTCCGACGGGCGCTGGTTCAGCCGGTGACCGAGCCCGACCTCCGCGAGGCTGTCCCGGGCCCGGGCCCGGGCCTCGCCGGGGGAGAAGCCCTTGTATTTCAGCACCGTCGTCACCTACTCCAGCGCGGTGAGGGCGGAAAACAGGTTGAAGCCCTGAAAGATGAAGCCGCAATGGTCCAGGCGAAACCGGTCGATCCGTCCGTTGGACAGGGTCCAGAGCTTCTGCCCGAGCGCCTCCACGTCGCCGGTGTCGGGACGCAGAAGGCCGGAGAGTGAGGCGATCAGGGTGGACTTGCCGGAGCCGGACGGGCCCATGACCATGGTCACGTCCCCGTGCCGGGCGTCGATGTCGATGCCCTTCAAGACTTCGGTCCGGCCGCGGCCGACCTTGAAGCCCTTGTGCAGACCCCGGGCAACAAGGGCCGCCGAGCCATGGGCCGGGGACGGCGAGGCGGGAGGCTGGGGGGCGCTCATCGCAGGAGATCCGCAGGCTGGCTCTTCTTCAGCACGCCAAGGGACATCAGTCCGGACAGCATGGCGATCAGCAACAGGAAGAGCGCGGTGGAGATGACGTTGCTCAATGGAAAGCTCATGGGAATGCCGCCGCCGCGGGCCAGGATCGCCACGCCGGTCACCAGCACCGCGGTGGCCACAAGCCCGGCAACACCGACCCAGAACGACAGCTCCAGCACGATCAGATTGAGGGATCCGATCGACACGCCCAGTGCCCTGAGGCTCGCGAACTCCTTCACATTGGCCAGGATCGCGCCCCGCAGGGTCTGGGAGGTGATGCCGATCCCGATCAGCAGGCCGAGGAACATGGAGAAGCCGAGCATCACCCCGATGAACTGCTCCTTCATCATCGACTGGTCGTTGGCCTTGGAAAGCTCCGCCTTGGTCCAGGCCCGGAACCGGCCGGCCGCCATGGCATTCAGCTGGTCCCGGACCAGGATCGCCCGCGACGGATCCCGCAGACGGACGAACATCGGCCCGATGCGGTTGCCGGGACGGGACTTGCCGAGCAGTCGCAGCGTCTGGCGGGACACCATGATCTGGGGCTGCATCATGTTGGGATAGGTGGTGGTGATGGCAGCGATCTTCACCGCGTGGCCATCGATCGCGGCCCGGTCGCCCAGCTTGACGCCCAGCCGTGCCAGGGCGGTCTGGTCGACGGCCACGGCATAGGGTTCCGACAGGGCTTCCCGGAGGGTCTCGTCGAAATCGGTGGGCAGGGTCAGGGCGTCACGGGCCGTCTCCACCGCGGTGATCTGGACATAGTCCCGCACCTTCTTGCGTCCGTGGGCCTCGTCGCCGGCGAGGTTGGAGAACATACCGCCGTCATCATCGATGTCCGCCACCGCCACCACGTCGGGATGGCTGTAGATCAGGGGCATCACCCGACGGGGGAGGCCCCCCGTGTTCATCAGCGATTCCGACTTGGCCGGCAGGATCATCAGGTCGCCCCGGGAACGATCGATGGTCGCGGTGAAGGCCTTGCCGATGCCGACGAACATGCCGACCTGCGCCAGCACCAGAAGACCCGAGAAGGCCAGCGCGACCACGGCGGCCAGATAGCGTCGCCATTCATAGATCACGGTCGCAAGCGCAAGCGACATGAAGCACCACCCCCCGGGTCCGATCATCGGCCGTTCCGGTACGTCAACCGGATGGGCGGACATGGCCTGAACCGCGGCCAGAGGCCAAGTTAATTAGAGGTAATTCGCCCGCAGGCCTGGCGCAGCGTGGATTATGCATAGACGCGGCACCGGGTTTGGTGATCCATTGGCCGCCGCATTTCGATCGCCGGGGACGACCGCCAACGCCATGCCCGTACTGGGAAATCTGCAAAGTCTGATCGGCATTGCCGGGATCATGCTGATCTGCTGGGTCCTGTCCGAGAACCGGGGACGGTTTCCGTTCCGGCTGATGGTCGGGTCGCTGTTCATCCAGGGGCTGCTGGTCCTCGTCCTCTTCGGGTTGCCCGAGGCCCGGGGGGTGATCGGGGCGGTCAACAGCGGGGTCGAGGCCCTCGGCGCGGCCACCCAGTCCGGGACGACCTTCGTGTTCGGCTATCTGGCCGGGCAGGGCGATGCGCCCTATGCGGTGGCGCGGCCCCAGGCGGCGTTCGTCTTCGCCTTCCGGGTCCTGCCGGTGATCCTGGTGGTCTGCGCCCTGTCGGCCCTGCTGTGGCACTGGCATATCCTGAAGTGGATCACCCGGGGGTTCGGCCTGCTGTTCCAGAAGACCCTGGGTCTGCGCGGACCGCCCGCCGTGGCCACGGCTGCGACCATCTTCATGGGCCAGGTGGAGGGACCGATCTTCATCCGCGCCTATCTGGACCGTCTGACCCGGTCCGAACTGTTCACCCTGATGGCGGTGGGACTGGCCTGCGTGTCGGGATCCACGATGGTCGCCTATGTGACCATCCTGAAGGGCATCCTGCCCAATGCCGGCGCGCACATCCTGACCGCATCGATCATCTCGGCACCCGCCGGTGTGCTGCTGGCCCGGATCATGGTTCCGGCCGACCGAAGCGAAGGCCTCGATGACGTCCAGCCCGATGAGGCCCGCAACTATGACAGCGCCATCGACGCGGTGATCCGCGGTACGGGCGACGGGCTGACGGTGCTGCTGAATGTCGCAGCCACGCTGATCGTGTTCGTGGCCTTCATGGCCCTGCTGGACAAGATGCTGGCCGTCCTGCCCCCGGTCGGAGGCGGGCCGGTGACGGTGGAGCGCGTGCTGGGCTACATCTTCCAGCCCCTGGCCTATGCCATCGGGGTCCCCTGGGAGGAGGCCCATGCCGCTGGCGGGTTGCTGGGGGTCAAGCTCGTGCTGACGGAATTCACGGCCTTCATCGACCTGTCGAGCCTGGCCACCGGGCCCCTGTCGCCCCATTCCCGGATCATCATGACCTATGCCCTGTGCGGCTTTGCCAACATCGCCTCGGTGGGCATCACCGTCTCCGGTTTCAGCGCCCTGGTGCCCTCCCGGCGCAAGGAGGTCATCGGCCTGGCCTGGAAGGCCCTGGTCGCCGGCTTCCTCGCCACCTGCATGACCGCCGCGATTGTTGCGCTGGCCCCGCCTGCGCTGTTTTCCATCGGCTGACAGCCGAACGCCTCATACCTGACCGGGAGCAGAACCGATGAAAGTCTATCTCAGCAAGCGGGCCCCCAATCCGCGGCGCGTGGCGTGGGTGCTCGCGGAAAAGGGCGCGTCGGATGTGGAGATCATCGACATCGACCTGCTGAAGGGCGCGCACCGGGAGGAGGCATTCCTGGCCAAGGTGGGGATCCCGAACGTTCCGGCGCTGGAGATGGACAATGGCACCGTGATCACCGAATCCGTGGCCATCTGCCGATATCTGGAAAGTGTCTATCCCGAGCCCAACCTCTTCGGACGGTCGCCAGAGGAGGTGGCCGTCATCGAGATGTGGACCCGCCGGGCGGAAATGATGCTGGCGACGCCCCTGATGCTGCTGGTGCGCCACACGCACCCGGCGCTGGCGGTGCTCGAGCAGCAGTCCCCGGAGATGGCCGAACGCAACCGGATGGCGGCAGAGCGGTCCCTGCGCGTCTTTGACCGACAACTGGCCCAGCACCCCTTCATGGCCGGAGAGCGGATCACCATGGCCGACATCGCCGCCTTCATCGGATTCGACTTCGCCCGGATGGCGCGCTTCGCGATCCCGGAGACGGCGCCGCACCTGCAGCGCTGGGCCGAGGCCATGCGCGCCCGACCGGCGGCCGGCGCCGGAGTCTAGTGATGGTTCCGGCAGGCCTTGCCGTTGCGGTTGCCGCCGTCGGACTGCAGGCCGCTGCCGAGGTCGCGTCTCCGGCCGAGCGTATGCGGGCGCTGAATGCCGATCTCCTGGCCAGTTCCAGTGCCACCCTGACCCTCGAGGGGTGGTGCGCCGATCGACACCTGGCTTCGCCTGCGAGGATCGTCGCCCTGCGAGACCCCGCCGCGGTCCGCCCCGCCCCGGCGGAGGTTCGCGCCCGTCTGGAGGTGTCCGTGACCGAGCCTCTCGGCTATCGCCGGGTGCGGCTGGCCTGCGGAGGCCACGTGCTCTCCGAGGCGGACAACTGGTTCGTGCCCGCGCGTCTGACGGCCGAGATGAACGTGACCCTGTCACGGACCGACACCCCGTTCGGGCGGGTGGTCCTGCCCCTGTCCCCGCATCGCGTGACCCTGGGCGTGGACTGGCTCTGGAGCGGGCAGGGGGGCGCACCGCCTACGGACCATGGACTGTTCCGCCACCGGGCCCTGGTGGAAGCACCGAACGGCCAGCCTCTGGCCTATGTGCAGGAGACCTATCTGTCGGAAATCCTCACGGCCCAGCCCTGAGACACCGCGGCAACCTCTCGCGGAGCTCGGTTGCCGAGGCGCGATGATTGGTTTTCAATGGGGCATGGATCACGCAGACGACCCCATTCACCCCTTCTGGTTCATTCCCGCCCACGGCGACGGCCGGTGGCTCGGTTCGGACGAGGGCACCCGCTCGACCGAGTTCGGTTATCTGACGCAGGTCGGTCAGGCGGCGGATCGCCTGGGATTCGAAGGGGTGCTGATCCCCACGGGACGGACGTGCGAGGATTCCTGGGTTCTCGCCAGTGCCCTGACCCCGCTGACCCGCCAACTGAAGTTCCTGGTGGCTGTCCGACCGGGGGTGACCTCGCCCCTGTTTGCGGCCCGGCAGGCCGCAACCCTCGACCGGGTGAGCGGTGGGCGCCTGCTGATCAATGTCGTCGCCGGAGGGAGTGCCACGGAACTGGCGGCGGACGGGGTCTATCTGGATCACGACGGGCGATACGCCCTCAGTGACGAGTTCCTGCAGGTCTGGCGCCGCCTGATGGCCGGGGAGAAGGTGGATTTCGAGGGCAGGCATGTCCGCCTGACTGAGGGCGAACTGTTGTTTCCGCCGATCCAGCCGGGCGGGCCGCCCCTCTATCTCGGGGGCTCGTCCGACGCGGCCACCGACATCACGGCCCGCCACATCGACCATTATCTGACCTGGGGCGAACCGCCGCCGGCGGTGGCGGAAAAGATCGCCGCCGTGCGCGCCGCCGCCGAACGGACCGGCCGCAAGGTGCGGTTCGGCATCCGCTTCCATGTCATCGTCCGGGAAACCGAGGCAGCGGCATGGGCCGAGGCCGAGCGCCTGATCAGCCGCCTCGACGACGCGGTCATCGCCAGGGTTCAGGAGAGCCTCGCCCGCTCCGACTCCGTCGGCCAGGCGCGGATGAGCGCCCTGCATGGCGGGCAGCGTGACCGGCTTGTGGTCTATCCCAATGTCTGGGCCGGGGTGGGCCTCGTGCGGGGCGGTGCCGGTACCGCTCTGGTGGGTTCGGCGGATGCCGTCGCGGCGCGGATGCGGGAATACCGGGCGCTGGGGATCGAGACCTTCGTCCTGTCCGGATATCCGCACCTGGAGGAGGCCTATCGCACCGCCGAGTTGCTGTTCCCCCGGCTGAACATCGCCCGCACGACAGGAACCGGACCCGTGCCCGTCACACCGGGTCGGGCGGGTGAGACAGGGGCGCACTTCTCCGCCGATCAGCGGCACGCCGCAGGGGCCACCGGTCCGTCATAGGGGCTGTCGAAACGGCTCCGCCCCACCCAGGGGCCGCGGGCACGCAGCGATCAGACGCTGAGCCCGATGGAGATTGGCGGTGACGCAGGGATTCGAACCCTGGATACCCTTTAGGGGGTATGACGATTTAGCAAACCGTTGCCTTCAGCCACTCGGCCACGTCACCTCTGGGGTCGGTTGGAATAGACGGGTTTTCGGCGCTTGGCAACGCGTCAGCTGAGGACATCGGCGTCGGGCGACAGAGGCGGCCCCAACTCGCCCTCCCATCCGGCGACGGCGGCCGCGGCGATGGAGTTGCCGATCACGTTGGTGCCGCTCCGGCCCATGTCGAGGAACTGGTCCACGCCGAGCACCAGCAGCAGTCCCGCCTCGGGTATGTGGAAATAGGGCAGGACGGCGGCGATCACCACCAGCGACGCCCTG
>DAINBM010000042.1:0-11543 GCA_036732965.1 Caulobacteraceae bacterium
GTAGCGAACGCCGCCGGCATAGGTCCAGCGGGGGGCATTGGCCAGGGTCTTGCCGTTGCCGCCGGGATTGACGGCATCGTTGACGCCTTCCGTGACGTTGGCGCTGTAGTTGGCAAAGGTCGAGAAGTTGCGGGTCCACATGTAGGTGGCCTGACCCTCGAAGCCCTTGTAATCGGCCCCGCCGGAGTTGGTGTAGTAGGTCTGGCCCGACACCGGATCGGTGTTGGACTGGAGCTTGTGAGTGAAGGTGATGGAGTAGATGTCGGCGTCAAAGGTCAGCGCGCCCTTGGCGTAGACGGCACCGGCCTGATAGGCCATCGACTCCTGCGCCTTGATCGAGCTGAAGTTCTGGTTGACCACGTAGAAGGACCCGATGTTCGGCACCAGGAAGCCCTGGGCGATCTGGCCGTACAGGGCGAGGTCGGACGAGACGCGGTAGTTGGTGGACAGGAAGCCCAGGGTCTTCTGGTAGTTCTTCTCGAGGAAGACCGGCTGGAGCACCGACGATTCCACCGGCGCATGCACGTAGATCTTGAAGTTCATGTACTTCACGCCGGGCGTGATCGTCCAGTTGTCGGCCATCTTGTACTCGAACTGGCCGAAGGTCTGGTAGTAGTGCCAGCCCGAATATTCGTTATAGGCGATGTTCAGCGGCACCTGGCAGGCGCCGTTGTTGGTCTTGCCCGCGGCGACGATGACGGCATAGCCGGCACAGCCGGTCGTGCTGCCCACCACCGGCACCTTGGCCGTCTTTTCGATGTAGTTCGGCGTGTCGGTTCCGGTGATCCCGGAACCCGGCACCGGCAGGGCGATGTCGAAGCGGAAGCGCTTGGTCTTGGCCAGCTCGTAGAGGCCGCCCAGGGTCAGGGTACCGACGTCGAACTCCTTCTTCAGGGTCAGGACGTCGCCGCTGACGCGGTATTCGTTGCGCTTCAGATAGCCGCCCAGACCCGGAGCGGACAGGGCCGGCGCCGTGTTCGCCGCCGGATAGACCGCCGGAGACACGAGGTTGACCTGGTTGCCGCCCGTGGCGTCCCCGGCCTTGGTGAAGTCGTTGGCGTTCGCCGACAGGGTCTTGTTGGTGTACCAGTAGCTGTAGGTGGTGTTGTCGAATGTCACGCCGGGCACGATCTCGCCGGCTTCCTTGATGTATTCGAAGTCCGTCTGCTTCTTGGTGTAGTTGTAACCCTTGTAGCAGGAATAGAGCGGGTTGTTGCAGAGGCCGAAGTTCTTCAGGCCGGTCTGCTCGATCTCGGCCACGGTCCCGTTGTTGACGTCCGACTGATAATAGTTGTCGTCATTGCGGGTATAGAGCGCGGTGACGTTGATCTTGGAGGTCAGCGGCAGGACGAACTTCAGGAACTGGTTGGCCCCGTTGGACTCGCTGTTCGTGAGGTACCCGTCGGTGTGGTATTCTTGGAAGTTGACGATGGCGTTGAGCCCGTGCAGCTGCGCCACCGGACCCGAGGCCAGGGTGGTCACCGACTGCCAGGTGCCCCAGCTGCCGAAGGTCGTCTTCTGGCGCAGACCCATCTGGTCTCCCACCGGCAGGGAGAAGAGGTTCACCGAGCCGCCGAAGCTGGCCTGACCGATGTCGGTGGCCTTGCCCGGGCTGCGGTCGATGATCACGCCGCCGATGGTGGAGTTCGGGAAGAACGAGTTGGCATGGTGCGACGGGCCGTTGGTATCGCCCCAGGTCACGCCGTCATAGGTGATGTTGAACGAGCCGTCGGCCACGCCGCGCAGGGACAGCTTGGCGCCGTCCGTGGCACCCGGACCGTTGGCATTGGGGGCGGACACCATCGAGGGCGCCAGGGATCTCGTGGTGGTGTAGTCGCCCACCGCCGGGGTGTTCTGCTCGATGAAGGCGCGGTCGATGATGGCCACCGGAGAGGTGGCCTTCAGGGTCGACTTGATCGGGGCCACGTCGGCGGCGGCGGTCTTCGGCGCGATGACCAGAACCGCATCCACGTCGCCCTCTTCCACGTTGGGCTTGTGGGCGGCGGTGGCATCCGCGGCCGCGGCGCTGCCGGCGGCCGCGAGACTGGCGGCCATGGCGAGGACCGATGCGGCCGCCATGATCTTGTGTGGTGCCCTGAAGTTCATTCTGTCCCCCGGAAAAAGCAAGATCGATTGTCCGCAAGACAGAGATGTGTCGCGGCTTTACTGGACGTGCCCTGTGCTTATTCGCCCGAGGCCCGCCAAATCTTCACGGATTGACTGCGGTTTCATGACAATTCATTGAAAATTAACCCGAGACGCGAGCTGCGGCCCTTGCTCGACAATTAATTGCGAAAATTCAGCGACTTGAGATGTGTGGCATGGAATCCCCGCTGGTGACAAAAGCAGACGTCCGCCGCGGGTCCGGTCCATCGCCCGGCCCACGGCTGGCGCCTTCCCCCCCGGGACGTCTATGCTCGGGGCGACCGTCGGCCCCGGACTGACCCGCCAACCCCCGGAAGACCCCATGCCAAGACCCCTGATGTGGCTCGCCATCGCCGCCCTCGCCGCCCTCGCCGCCGGACTGACGGCCCCGCCGAGCCCCGCTGCGCCGGTCGCCCCCGCCGCCCCGCCGCTGGAGGCCGCGGCCGTGGCCACCTCCGATGTCTACGGGGCCCGGGCCGCAGCCGAGATCCTGAAGGCCGGGGGCAATGCGGTGGACGCCGCCGTGGCGCTCGCCTTCGTCGAGGCCGTCACCTATCCGGAGGCGGGAAACATCGGCGGCGGCGGCTTTGCCACCGTCTGGTTCGACGGCAAGCCGTACTTTCTGGACTATCGGGAGACGGCCCCCGCCGCCGCCGGCCCGGCCATGTATCTGGACAAGGCTGGCAACGTGATCCCCGGGCTCAGCCTGGTGGGTAACCTGTCCTCCGGCGTGCCGGGCACGGTGCGGGGCATGGCGGATCTGCATCGCCGCTTCGCCCGGCTGTCCTGGGCCCGGGACCTGGCCCCCGCCATTCGCCTGGCCCGCATCGGCTTCCGGGTGGACAGGACCCTGGCGGCGCAGTTGCGCGGGGAGGAGGTGGCGAGCTTCGCGGGCCACACCAATTTCGCGCGCCATTTCGGCAAGGTGACGCAAGGCCGGCGCTTCCGTCAGCCCGAGCTGGCAGCCACCCTGACGCGGATCGCCCGGCGCGGGCCGGACGAGTTCTACACGGGGACGACGGCAGACCGGCTGGTGGCGCAGATGGCGCGGGGGCCGGTGAAGGGGCTCATCACCCGGGCCGACCTCGCCGGCTACAGGGCCGTCTGGAGGGACCCGCTGGTGGTGGGCTGGCGCGGCTTCCAGGCGATCACCGCCCCGCCGCCCAGTTCCGGCGGCGTGGCCCTGATGCAGATGCTGCAGATGAAGGAGGACGCCGCCCCCCTGTTCGCCAACGTGCCCCTCAACTCCCCCCAGTACATCCATCTGGTGGCGGAGATCGAGAAGCGCGTCTTCGCCGACCGGGCGGAGTACATGGGCGACCCGGGCTTCGTGACCGTGCCGGTGGCCCGGCTGATCGATCCCGCCTACAGCGCCCGCCGGGCCCGGGAGATCGACCCCGACCGGCCCTCGGTGCTCGCCGGCGTCACGCCGGGCCTCGAGAAGCCGCAGACCACCCATTTCTCCGTCGTCGACCGGTGGGGCAATGCGGTGTCCAACACCTATACCCTCAACGGCTGGTTCGGGTCGGGCGTGGTGGTGGAGGGGGCGGGCTTCCTCATGAACGACGAGATGGACGACTTCTCCGCCAAGCCGAACACGCCCAACGGGTCGGGCGTGGTGGGCGGGGCCTCCAACGCCATCGCACCCGGCAAGCGGCCCCTGTCCTCCATGACCCCGACGATCCTCACGCGGGACGGCCAGGTGGCGATGGTCATCGGCACGCCGGGGGCTTCGCGGATCTTCACCTCGATCTTCCAGGTGCTGGCGGATGTCTATGACTTCCACCTGCCGCTGGCCGAGGCGCAGAAGACCCTGCGCTTCCACCACCAGCTGCTGCCGGACAACGTGATCTTCAACGAGCCCTTCGGCAAGTTCCCGGCCCCGGTGGTCAAGGCCCTCGAGGCCCGGGGCTACAGGGTGCAGGCGCAGGACTGGAACGGCGACATCGAGGCCATCCAGATCGTCGGCCGCACCCCGGTCCCCGCCGCGGACCCGAGGGCCCGGGGCTATGCGCTCGTCATCCGCTGACGCCGGTCAGAGGCCCCCGGACAGCCGGGGTGCCGCGACCCCGGTGCGCCTGGAACGCGGGCCTAGAACTCGTCCCAGCTTTCCGTCGGCGCGGCCTGGACCGCCAGGGCGGTGCGGCCACCGGACCGGGCGGCCGGGCGCGCCGCGGGGGCGGACGGCGCCGACCGGGAGGGCGAGGCTGCGGGTGCCCGCCGGGACGACCCGCTGGAGGAGGTGCGGAACCGGCTGACCTGCTGGGCCAGGGCCGCGGCCTCGACCTTCAGGCTGCCCACCGCCGCGGTGGCCTGCTCCACCATGGCGGCATTCTGCTGGGTGAACTGGTCCATCTGGTTGACGGCCACGTTCACCTCGCTCAACCCGCCGGACTGTTCCTGCGAGGACTGGGAGATCTCGGCAATCAGGTGATCGATCTCGCTCACCCGCTCCACGATGCCGCCCAGCGCCTTGCCGGTCTCGCCCACCAGCTTCACCCCGTGCCCGACCTGGGCGGAGCTGCTCGAGATCAGACCCTTGATTTCCTTGGCCGCCTCGGCGGAGCGCTGGGCCAGGGCCCGCACCTCCTGGGCCACCACGGCGAAGCCGCGGCCGGCATCCCCGGCCCGGGCCGCCTCGACCCCGGCATTCAGGGCCAGAAGATTGGTCTGGAAGGCGATCTCGTCGATCACCCCGATGATCTGCGCCACCCGGCCCGAGCTCTGCTCGATCTCGCTCATGGCCGCCACCGCCTGCTCCATCACCTCACCGGAGCGGACCGCCTGGTTCCGGGCCTCGGTGGCCACGGTGGAAGCCCGCTTGGCCCCCTCGGCGCTGCGCTTCACCGTCTCGGTGATCTCGTCCATGGCCGCCGCGGTCTCTTCCAGATTGGCGGCCTGCTGCTCGGTGCGGCGGGACAGGTCCTCGGAGGCCGTGGCAATCTCCTCGGAGCTGCCGTTCAGGCCATCGATGGACCGGGACACGCCGGCCATGGCCTCCTCCAGCCGGGCCACGGCCCGGTTGAAGTCCTCCTTGATGCGCCCGTGCTCCCCCTGGAACGCCTCGTCGATGCGGGTCGTCAGGTCGCCGTCGGCCATCTGGCTGAGACGTTCGGCGAGGATGTTGACCACGAAGCTCTGGGCCTCCTCGGCCTCCCGCCGGGCCCGGTCGGCGGCTTCCCGCGCCTCGGCCAGGTTGTCGAGATAGACGGTGATGGCCAGGTCCATGTCCAGCAGGGTGGCCTTGGCCATGGCCCCGAGCTCGGCCCCCAGCTTCGCCGCGCCGTCCCGGCGGCCGCCCATCATGCCCTTCGGCCAGCGGGCCTCCACCACCTTCTCGATCAGGCGCTCCAGCACCAGGGCATAGCCGCCGATGTACCACCGGGGCTCGAGGCCGATGCGCGCGTGGACATCCCCCACCGTGGTGACGGCCTTGAGGTAGGACTCGTCGAACTGCCCGCTGGAGATGGTCTCCCAGTGGCCCAGCTGGCGGCTCTTGGCCGCATCCATGTGCCGGTCGCTGGAGAAGAACTTCCGCGTCTCGGGATGCGTGCGGACCTTGCTGTAGAAGACGTCCAGCGCCCCCGGCAGCTCCTTCATGATCACCGGACGGATGTCCGAGATGTCCCGACACGCCTTCTGGTCAAACCCGATGAAGTCCAGGCGCTCTGGCAGCGTGTTCTTCGACGTCATCCCACTTTCCCTTCCCAGCTGCCCCGGATGCAGAGAGTGTCTGCGCCAGGAACGAATCCCTGACCGTGGCGAAATTCCCGATAAGTGCAGAAGACACGCGAAATCCTTACTGAAGAGTAATCAAGCCGGATTGATTCGCCGCAAAATGGGATTTCGCTTCAGAATTTACCCTCATATTTTCAAATAAATCGTCGCCACTATTTCCCTGTTTGAGATGTAACAGAAAAATAAATCAAACATTTTGCCGGAGTTGCAGAAAATAAAAAAATATTAAGCAGAAAATTCAGGTTTCAACCGGCCCCGGAAGATCGCGGCCCGCGCCCAGTTTGAGCGGGTGTTAACTCTATCATTGGGGGCCTGAACCAGATCTCGATGTAAAGATCGGTCCTCGGGGCACCTTTGCCTTGGGCGGACGTCTCGTTGTCCTTACCGCTGCGTGCGCAAAGGCGCAGGGCGGTTGCGCCGTCATGCCGTTCCGGCGTAAGAGCGGGGCGAATAACCGGGAGAGCCACCATGGCGCTGTTCTACCTGGCCGCAGGCGGGGCGATCTTCGCCCTCTTCGGCCTCTACGCAGCCGGACTGAGGCGTCTCTGACATGATGCTCGAACTGATTTATGCCGCAGCGGCGCTGGGCGTCGCCGTCTACATGCTCTGGGCGCTGCTGCGCCCCGAACGCTTCTGAAGCGGACCTGATCCCATGACATGGCAAGGCTGGGTGGAAATCGCCCTGACGCTCGCGCTCACCCTGGCGGTCGCCTGGCCGTCGGGCATCTATCTGGCCCGGGTCCTGGAGGGGGAGACAACGCCCCTCGACCGGATCCTCGGGCCGCTGGAGCGGGCGCTCTATGCGGCCATGGGACCGGATGCGGTCAAGGCCCAGAACTGGCTCGGCTACACGGCGGCCCTGCTGGCCTGCAACGCGGCCGGCTTCGCCGTCCTGTACCTGGTCCTGATCCTGCAGGGGGCGCTGCCCCTCAACCCGCTGAAGCTGGCCGGCCTGTCGCCGGATCTGGCCTTCAACACGGCGGTCAGCTTCGTCACCAACACCAACTGGCAGGCCTATGCCGGCGAGACGACCCTGTCCAACGCGTCGCAGATGGTCGGGCTGACCGTGCAGAATTTCCTGTCGGCGGGCACCGGGATCGCCATCGTGGGCGCCCTCGCCCGGGCGTTCGCCGCGCACCGGGGTGAGGGTCTCGGCAATTTCTGGCGCGACCTCGTCCGGACCTGCCTCTATGTGCTCCTGCCCCTGTCCGCGGTCATGGCGCTGGTGCTGCTGCTTCAGGGCGTTCCCCAGACCCTGGCCCAGCACATCGACGTGACCACCCTCGAGGGCGGTCGGCAGACCCTGACGGTCGGCCCCGTGGCCAGCCAGGAAGCCATCAAGCAGATCGGCACCAACGGCGGCGGATTCTTCAACGCCAACTCGTCCCACCCCTTCGAGAACCCCTCGCCCCTGACCAATCTGATCGCCATGGTCGCCATGAACGGTCTGGCCTTCGGCTGCGTGGTGGCCTTCGGGCGCATTGCCGGTGCCCGCAAGGAGGCGCGCGCCCTGGTCGTGGCCATGGCCCTGCTGCTGGCGGGGGGCGCGGCGGCCATCTATGTGGCCGAGACGCAGGACACCCCGGCTCTGGTCCGGGCCGGGCTCGCATCGGCGGCGAACATGGAGGGCAAGGAGGTCCGGTTCGGGGCCGCGGCCTCGGCCGTGTTCGCGGCCATGACCACCGGTGCCTCCTGCGGCGCGGTGAACGCCATGCACGAGAGCTTCACCCCCCTGGGTGGCGGCGTGGCCCTGTTCCTGATCCAGCTGGGGGAGATCCTTCCGGGCGGGGTCGGGTCCGGCCTCTACGGGGTGGTGGTCATGGCGCTCCTGTCGGTGTTCGTGGCCGGCCTGATGGTGGGCCGGACCCCGGAATATCTGGGCAAGAAGGTGGAGGCCCGGGAGATCAAGTTCGCCATGCTGGCGGTGCTGATCCTGCCCCTCGCGATCCTCGGGTTCACCGCCGTCGCCGCCGTGCTGCCGGTGGCCCTCAAGGGCCTGTCCGCGTCCGGTCCGCACGGCTTCACCGAGCTGCTCTATGCCTATTCCTCCGGCGGCGGGAACAACGGCTCGGCCTTTGCCGGGCTGAATGCGAACAGCCCTTGGTGGAATGACACCATGGCGCTGGACATGCTGCTGGGCCGCTACGGCTACATCGTGCCGGTGATGGCCATGGCCGGAGCGATCGTCGCCAAGCCGAAGCTGGCCCCCAGCGCCGGCACCCTGCCCAGCGACAACGGACTGTTCATCGGACTGCTGATCGGCGTGATCCTGATCCTCGGAGGGCTGCAGTTCTTCCCGGCCCTGGCGCTGGGGCCCCTGGTCGAGCACTTCCAGATGCTCGCCCAGACGCCTGCCCCGCCGCTCCGCTAATTCCTCGCTCAAAGGACGACCCCATGGCCTCCGCCATATCCTCCCGCGGCTCGATGCGGGGCATGATCCAAAGCGCGGCGGTGGACGCCGTCCTCAAGCTGGACCCCCGCAAGCTCGTCGGCAATCCGGTGATCCTGACCACGGAGATCGTGGCGGTGCTGGCCAGCTTCTCCACGGTCTCCGAGATGGCGTCCCAGCGCCCGGCCGCCTTCGCGGGTCAGATCGCCGGCTGGCTGTGGGCCACCGTGCTGTTCGCCAACTTCGCCGAGAGCATTGCCGAGGGTCGGGGCAAGGCCGCCGCCGACGCGCTGCGGGCCGCGCGGGTGGACACCAAGGCCAAGAAGATCGTCGACCTAGCCAGCGGGACCGTGGTCGAGACCTCGGCGCACATGCTGGCCGTGGGCGACATCGTGCTGGTGGAAGCGGGCGACATGGTGCCCGCGGACGGCGAGATCATCGAAGGCGTCGCCTCGGTGAACGAGGCCGCCATCACCGGGGAAAGTGCCCCCGTCATCCGGGAAAGCGGCGGCGACCGCTCGGCGGTCACCGGCGGTACCACCGTGGTCTCGGACTGGATCAAGGTGCAGGTGACCTCGGCCCAGGGGGACAGCTTCCTCGACCGCATGATCGCCATGGTCGAGGGGGCCGACCGTCGCAAGACCCCCAACGAGATCGCGCTCGCGGTCCTGCTGGCCGGTCTGACCCTGATCTTCCTGATCGCCGTGGTCAGCCTGGTGGGTCTTGGCCAGTATTCCGGCGTGGTGATCGACCCGGTGATCCTGGGCGCCCTGTTCGTGTGCCTCATCCCCACCACCATCGGCGGGCTTCTGTCGGCCATCGGCATTGCCGGCATGGACCGTCTGCTGAAGTTCAACGTCCTGGCGACGTCCGGCCGCGCGGTCGAGGCGGCAGGAGATGTGGACACCCTCCTCCTCGACAAGACCGGCACCATCACCTTCGGCAACCGCATGGCCACCGAGGTGATCTCCGCTCCCGGCCTGGCGCCTGATGCCGCCCTGCGCGCGGCGATGATGGCCTCCCTGGCCGACGAAACGCCGGAGGGCCGGTCGATCGTGGATCTGGCCAACAGCCAGGGTGTCACCGGAGAGGCCCCGCAGGACGCCGTCTCCATTCCCTTCAGCGCCACGACCCGCCTGTCGGGTCTGGAGAGCGGCGGGATGAGCTGGCGCAAGGGGGCGGTGGATGCCCTGCTCGCCCATGTGGGCATGAGCCGGGCCGACATGGCCCCGGAACTGTCGGCGGCGGTGGATCGGGTCTCGCGCTCCGGCGGCACGCCGCTGGCGGTGGCCGAGGGCACCCGGCTCGTCGGCATCATCCATCTCAAGGACGTGGTGAAGCCCAATGTGAAGGCCCGCTTCGCCGACCTGCGGCGCATGGGTCTGCGCACGGTGATGATCACCGGCGACAATCCGCTCACCGCCGCGGCCATCGCCTCCGAGGCGGGGGTGGACGACTTCCTCGCCGAGGCCACGCCGGAGGACAAGCTGCGCCTGATCCGCGAGGAGCAGGCCAAGGGCCGGCTGGTGGCCATGTGCGGGGACGGGGCCAATGACGCCCCGGCCCTGGCCCAGGCCGATGTGGGCGTGGCCATGCAGACCGGTGCCCAGGCGGCGCGGGAGGCCGGCAACATGGTCGACCTCGACTCCGACCCCACCAAGGTCATCGAGATCGTCGAGGTGGGCAAGCAGATGCTGATCACCCGGGGCGCGCTGACCACCTTCTCGATTGCCAATGACGTGGCCAAGTACTTCGCGATCATTCCGGCCCTGTTCGTGGTCTCCCTGCCGGCGCTGGGGGCCCTGAACGTGATGCATCTGGGCTCGCCCCAGAGCGCCATCCTGTCGGCGGTGATCTTCAACGCCCTGGTGATCGTCGCCCTGATCCCGCTGGCCCTGCGCGGCGTGAAGTACCGCGCGATCGGTGCCGGCGCGCTGCTGGGCCGCAACCTGGCCATCTATGGCCTCGGGGGCGTCATCGCCCCGTTCGCCGGGATCAAGCTGATCGATCTCATCATCCGCAGCCTGGGTCTCGCCTGAACCCGCGAACCCGGAGGAGTTCCCGTATGCGCAACCAAGTTCGCCCGGCCGTGGTCTCTGTGCTGGCCCTGACGCTCCTGCTGGGGGTGGCCTATCCCCTCGCCGTGACCGCCGTCTCCCAGGTGATTGCACCCGATGCCGCCAATGGCAGCCTGGTCCGGGTCGGCGGACGGGTGATCGGCTCGCGGCTCATCGGGCAGATGTTCACGCGACCGGAATATCTCCAGGGCCGCCCCTCGGCCGCGGGGGACGGCTATGACCCGACCCAGTCCGGCGGCTCGAACCTCGGCCCGATGGATCCCAAGCTGGCCGACCGGATCCGGACCTCCGCCGCCAGGCTCGGGGGAGATCCCCGCGCCCTGCCGGTGGACGCCGTGACGACCTCGGCCTCCGGACTGGATCCGGACATCTCCCCGGCCTTCGCCCGCTTCCAGGCCCCGCGGATCGCCGCCGCGCGCCATGTGGGCGTCGACGCGGTCCTGGCGGTGATCAATGCCGGGGTCGAGGGCCGTCTCGCCGAGGTGGTCGGCGAACCGCGGGTCAACGTCCTTGCGGTCAATGTGGCCCTGGACCAAAGGTTCGGGACGGTCCGGCCGAAGAGCTGAAGCCCCGCACATGACCGACAGAGACCCCGTCCGCCCGGATCCGGATGCCTTGCTGGCGGAAGCCAGGCGGGCCGGCCGTGGGCGGCTGAAGGTCTATCTCGGCATGGCCCCGGGGGTGGGAAAGACCTCGGAAATGCTGCTGGCCGCAGCCCGACGGCAGAGGACGGGCACCGAGGTGGTGGTGGGCCTCGTGGAGACCCACGGGCGGGCGGAAACCGCGGCCCTCCTGCAGGGACTGGACGTCCTGCCCCGGCAGGTGATCGAACATCGGGGCCGGCAGCTCATGGAGTTCGACCTCGATGCCGCCCTGGCCCGCCATCCGCAGCTTCTGCTGGTGGACGAATACGCCCATTCCAATGCGCCCGGCTCCCGCCATCCGAAACGCTGGCAGGATGTCGAGGAGCTGCTGAACGCCGGGATCGACGTCTGGACGACCCTCAATGTCCAGCATCTGGAGAGCCTGGTGGACGTGGTCCACGGGATCACCGGCGTCCGGCAGCGCGAGACCGTGCCGGACACGGCCCTGTCCGCGGCCGACGAGATCGAGCTGATCGATATCACGCCCCAGGAACTGCGGGACCGGTTGGCCGCGGGCACGGTCTATGTGCGGGAGACCGCGGCCCTGGC
>DAINBM010000043.1:0-11488 GCA_036732965.1 Caulobacteraceae bacterium
CGCAGAGCGGACGGAACCCCCGTCACGCGCGCAGACGCGGTCGCGCGGATTCAAGGTATCCACACGCGCGCAAGGTGCGTCCAATTCGTCAACAAACCCCTTATTCGCTCCGGGAAGGGGCGGTTTTCCGCGCACCCCGTGAGCATCGGCTGCCGGGCCGTCCCTGGCGCGGCACCGGCAGCCGGGAGACTTAAATGCAACCCAGAGGGGTTGCACGACAGGGTCTATGGATCGCCATACCGGATAAATCGCGACATTTTGTCTCAGCTCCTCGAACGGCGGCGGGGCACGCGCCCGGACCGCCCTGTGGCCGGAGCCCTTGCGAGACAAGCGACAATGAAGATCTGTCAACAGACATTAACCACAAATGAAGCGCCCGCGCGCCAGCAACGATTTGTTATGTGCAGAGTAAATGGCGATTAATATTAATCTTCGAGTTACAATATTACCGAAATTATTGGTTGTTGACTTCACTTGACATTAACCTCTCTCGGGCAATCTGCTCAGGCAATAAGGGGTCAGGCGAGTGGAAACGCTCTTGCCCCGCTCGCTTGGCAAATGAGGAGAACACTATGACCAAGTTCGTTACGCGCTTCCTGAAGAACGAATCCGGTGCCACGGCCATTGAATACGGTCTGATCGCCGCCCTGATCGCGGTTGTCGTGATCGGTGCCGTGACCGCGGTCGGCAACAACCTGAGCGGCAAGTTCAACAACATCGCGAATTCCGTGAAGTAAGATGGCGTCGCCCTGGCCGCCGCGGCATTCGGGCCGCGTCGGCCGGGAACGACCCGCGGACCCCGCCCGAGAGCGGAGTCCGAAATCTGCCTGACGGGGGCCGCGACGTTCAGCTGTTGCGGCCCTTTCTTTTTTCCGCGGTGAGGGAGTCGGCCCGATGCGTCAGCGCCTGAAGGACTTTGGTTCGGACCAGTCCGGTGCGACCGCGATTGAATACGGCCTGATTGCCTCCCTGATCGCCCTGGTCGTGATCGCGTCGATGACCAACCTGTCGAACGTCATGTGGACCAAGATGAACAACGTTGCGGTCGCGCTCAAATAGAGCCCTAAACGGTTCCTTATAGAGTGCCGGTTAGCCTGTATTCCTGTCGTCAAGGAAACCGAGTCGCGCATGTCCCCTCTGAATCTCCTGATCGTCGGACTCTTTCCGGCGGTGGTCATCTTCGCGGCCCTGCGCGATGCAACCACCATGACCATTCCCAACTGGCTTTGCGGTCTGGGCGCGCTCTTGTTCCTTCCGGCAGCGCTGATCAGTGGCCTGAACCTCGGAACCGCCGGAATCGCACTTGCCGTGGGCCTCGCCTCCCTGGTCGCCGGCATCGGCCTGTTTGCCGTCCGTGCCATCGGCGGCGGTGACGCCAAGCTGTTCGCGGTCTGCGGACTGTGGCTGGGCTGGCCGTCATGGATCGAGTTCGTGGTATGGACGGCCGTGGCGGGCGGCGGCCTGGCCATCGCGCTCCTTGGGTCCCGCAAGATCGCCGCCCTCTGGCCGGTCCGCACACCGGGATGGGCGTCCCGACTGCTGAGCCCGGGGGGGGACATTCCCTACGGCATCGCCATCTGCGTCGGCGCCCTGTGCGCCTTTCCGGACAGCCCGGTCATGCACGCTGTGCGTCTGGCCGGCGGCATCTGACCCACGCCCTAGATCCACTTACGAAATTGTTAAGCAAAAAGCGGGTCTCAGCAACAAAGGCTTAGTTGAACGTTAACCTGCGACGACCAAGTTCGCTCTGGTCGGGTGGGCCGGAGTCCGCGATTCGTCCATTCCCGGCGCGATGAATCGGAGCTGGGATCATGGGTCCGAAACGGATCATCGTGTTGAGCATTGCCGGCATAGCCGCCGTGATGGCGCTGTTCCTCTTCCGCAGCCTTGCCACGGGCAAGGAAAACAAGCCGGCCCTCGCCCCCGTGGTGGTTCAGGCCGGCCCGGCCCTCACCTATGTGGCCGTGGCGGGGCGTGACATCAGCGTCGGCGACCGGATCGCGGAATCGGATCTGACCTGGCAGCCGTGGCCGGCCGCCAACATTGCGCCCGACTACATCACCAACGGCCCGGTCCCCAACTTCACCAGCAACACCGGGGTCGGCAAGGCGGCCGGCGGCGCCATCGCCGTGGCGGATTCGGTCAAGCAGAAGGCGCTCGGCATGCAGGGCACCCCCGGCGAGGTGTTCCTCGGCGGCGTCGCCAAGGAGTCGGTGCACAAGGGAGAGCCGGTGGTGCTGGCCAAGATCGTGCGCGCCGGTCAGTCCGGCGTCATGGCCGTGCGGCTGGAGCCCGGGATGCGGGCCATGGCCATTCCCCTTTCTCCGGAAAGTTCCGCCGGCGGCTTCGTGCTGCCGGGGGATCACGTGGACGTGGTTCAGGTGCGCAAGCTGGACGGCGGGATCGTGACCTCGACCACGGTCATGAAGAATGTCCGGGTGCTGGCCATCGACCAGAGCACCGGGACCTCGAACAGGGGCTCGACCCTCGGCGCCACGGCCACCCTGGAGGTCGCGCCCAACCAGGCGGAGAATCTGGTCCTGGCTCGGGCCCAGGGAGAGCTGACCCTCGTCCTGCGATCCTATGCCGATGTGGGCGGTCCCACGATCGACGGGATGGTGAAGAAGGCCGAGGCCCTGATCTCCAGCCCCGTCGTCCGCGTCTACCGCAATGCCGCTCCCACTGAAGTCAAGGTTGCCCGGTGACCCCCAACCGTCATCCCACCCCGCTGCGTCGCTCCCCCGCCACCGGCACGTCCGCGCGGTGGCAGACGGCCGTCTGCGCGCTGCTGGCGGCAACGAGCCTGTTCGCCGGCCTTGCCGAGGCGGTTGCCGCCCCCCCTGCACCGACCCCGGGCAGCGACAGCGCGCTCGCCGGTGCCCCGAAACGGGGGCGTGAGGCCGTGGCACGGCGGGCCCGAGCAGAGGCCGCCGCCGCCGCCGCCACTGCCAATGTTGAGACGGACCCCGTCTCGGTGGTGCAGACCCCCCTGAACGAACAGACCGTCCGGGTCGACCTGGGCGGGGGCGGGGCCTCCCGGTCGCTGACCCTGCCCCGGGGGAAGTCCGCCGTGATCGAACTGCCGGTGGATGCCCGCGACGTGGTGGTGTCCAACCCGAAGGTGGCGGAGGTCATCCTGTCCACGCCCCGTCGGGTCTATCTGCTGGGCCAGACCGCCGGTCAGACCGATGCGGTGTTCTTCGACGGATCCGGCCGCCAGCTGCTGCGTCTGGAAGTGCGTGTGGACCAGGACGTGTCGGGCATCGCCCAGACCCTCGGTCGGATGCTGCCGGGATCCCAGCTCCATGTGGAAGCGGTCAATGACAGCGTCATCCTGTCCGGCCAGGTCCCCGATGCGGCATCGGCGGACAAGGCGGTCCGGGTGGCCGGCGGCTTTGTCAGCAAGCCGGAAAACGTGATCAACATGCTGAGCATCGCCGGACCGGAGCAGGTCATGCTCAAGGTGCGCATCGTCGAGGTCAATCGTTCGATCATCAAGCAGCTGGGCTTCAATCTCAGCACGCTGGTGGGCCAGACCGGCATGAATCAGTACCTGGCCGGCATCTCGCCCACCTATGGGGTGAACGGCGCGCTGATGGGGGGCCTGACCGGGGGCTACAGGATCGACACCACAACCCAGCCCGAACTGCCCTGCGCCAGCGGCGTCGGCAACTGCGTGGTGCACGGGTCCACGTCGGGCTACGCCAACTGGAACACCGCCGTGCCGGCCGCGACGGCCGGATCCACCGGTGCCAACCAGGCCAAGGCGATGATCCAGGCCTTCGAACGCGTCGGTCTGGTCCGCACCCTGGCTGAACCCAATGTGACCGCGATTTCCGGGGAGAGCGCCAAGTTCCTGGCGGGCGGCGAGTTCCCGGTTCCGGTCAGTCAGGACTCCAGCGGCCGGATCACAGTGGAGTTCAAGCAGTACGGCGTCGGCCTCGGCTTCTCCCCGGTGGTGCTCGGTCCGGGACGCATCTCCCTGAAGGTCTCCACCGAAGTGTCGGAGATCAGCAGCCTGAACGCCTTCTCCGCCTCGGGCTCCACATCGGGATCGGCGCTGGTGATCCCGGGCCTGAACGTGCGCCGGGTCGAGACCACGGTGGAGCTGCCCTCCGGCGGCGCCCTCATGCTGGCCGGACTGCTGCAGAACACGACCAAGCAGACCCTGGATGCCCTGCCCGGGCTGATGGAACTGCCGGTGATCGGATCCCTGTTCCGCTCCCGGGACTTCCTCAACAATCAGAGCGAGCTGGTGGTGATCTTCACGTCCTATCTGGTGAAGGGCACGAGCCCCGACCAGCTGTCGACCCCGGCCGACGGCCTGGTGATCGCCAGCGACTTCGAGACCGATCTGCTCGGGCATCTGAATTCCGGCTTCAGCAAGCCGGCCGCCGGCGCGACCTATCAGGGACCCTTCGGCTATGTTGTGGAGTAAGACCGGCATGACGCGTCCACTGCTGATCACCGCCCTCGCCGTCTCCGCGCTGGTGTTCTCGGCCTGTGCGACGGGGGGCGGGCACCGGGCTGCGGCGCCGATGCGGCCGACCAGGCCCGTCAATCCCACCTATGATCCGAAATCCCGCACGGACCTTGATCGGTACCGGGCGGCGACCCGGGACATCGACGGGGAGCTGGCCCTGGCCCAGCACCCGGGCGGCCGCCTGTCGGACGCCCAGAAGTCGGCCCTGATCACCCTGGCCCAGTCCCATCCCGGTCCCGCCAATTCCGGCGAGGAGGCAGCGAGCTTCATCATCCGCACCGCTGCGGGAGAGACGACCTTCGGCGATGCCGCCCAGACCGCCCGGGCGGCGGCCGAGGTCCTGCGTGCCGCCGGCATCGCCCCGTCCCGGATCCGGATGGATCACTATGACGCGCCTGGCTCCGGCGCGCCGATCAAGATCAGCTACCGGACCCTCGAGGCCGTGGGCCCCAACTGCCGCCAGGGCTGGGACGACATGGCCGCCAGCGGAAGCAACCGGAGCTATGGCCATTTCGGCTGCGCGGATGCCGCCAACCTCGCCGCCATGATCGCCAATCCGCGAGATCTCCAGCATCCGGCCACCGAAGATCCGTCGGACGCCACCCGCCGCGGCGTCATCCTTGGCAAGTACCGGAAGGGCGAGCAGACCAGCGCCGCCAAGGACGACCAGGCATCCGGCGCCGTTTCCACATCGGTCAAATAGCGATGGCCTCCCCCATGTCCGATCCGTCCGCTGAGCTTGATCCGTTCGACATCGCGACGGCCGTCGACGGGCCGCAGTGGGCGACGCCGGCACGGCCGGAGCCCGACCATGGTGTGCACGGGGTTGACCCGTTCCTCGCCACTGCGCCGCAGGCGGCAGGCGGCGCGATGATCTCCGTCGAGGCGTCCGCGTCGGGAGATCTGCCGGTCCCGAGGATTGCCATCCACTTCTTCTGCCGGAACGAGGACACAGCCGCCGCCGCCGCCCGGGCCGCCGCCGACCGGCGCCTGTCCCGGGCCACGCCGAAGGTGCTGCGGGGCGGGCTCTCGGAAGCCATCGCCATCTACCAGGAGCAACCCACCCCCCCGTTGATCGTGGTGGAGTGCCCGGAACCGGGCCTCGAACTGCTGCAGAAGCTCGACACCCTGGCCGAGGTCTGCGACCCCAACACCAAGGTCGTCGTCATCGGGGCCTCGAACGACATCGCCCTCTATCGCGAGCTCATGCGCCGGGGCGTGAGCGAATATCTGGTTCCACCGATCCAGCCACTGCAGCTGATCCGCACGATTGCCGGTCTCTATGCCGACCCGACCACGCCCTTCGTGGGCCGGACCGTGGGCTTCGTCGGATCCAAGGGCGGGGTCGGGGCCTCGACCCTGGCTCACAACATCGCCCACACCCTGGCCGAGCAGGTGAAGGTGAACACGGTGGTGGCCGACTATGACCTGGCCTTCGGCACCGCCGGACTGGATTTCAACCAGGACCCGCTGCAGGGCGTGTTTGACGCACTGACCCAGCCCGACCGCCTCGACCCGGTGCTGCTCGACCGGATGACGGCGCGCTGCACGGACCGGCTGAGCCTGTTTGCCGCGCCCGCGACCCTGGACGATGTCTACGAGTTCGGCCCCGAGGCCTTCGAGGAGGTGTTCAACCGCATCCGGACCACCGCGCCGATGGTGATCCTGGACATCCCCCATGCCTGGAACACCTGGGTGAAGCAGACCATCCTCGCCTGCGATGACGTGATCCTGGTGGCGACCCCGGACCTGGCGTCCCTGCGCAATGCCAAGAACATGATCGACGTGATCCGCAAGGCGCGCCCGAATGACCCGCCGCCACGGCTGATCCTGAACCAGATGGGGGTGCCCGGCCGCCCGGAAATTCCGGTCCGGGAATTTGCCAAGGCCCTGCAGCTCGAGCCCGCCCTGGTCCTGCCGTTCGATGCCAAGCTGTTCGGCGAGGCGGCCAACAACGGCCAGATGCTGTCGGAGATCAATCCCAAGGCCAAGGCCGTCGAAGGCCTCCTGGAATTCGCCCTGGCCCTGTCCCGGCGGGAAGCCGCACCGGCCGCACCCAAGACACGCTCGCTGTTCGAGCGCCTTCTGAAGCGCGCCTGAGGGAGGAGCGGAGACCGTGTTCGGTAAACGGAGTTCATCTGCGCCGCCGCCCGCGCCGCCGCCGACCCCCGCCAAGGGACCGGACATCGCGACGCGTCCGCAACGGGCGGAGGCTCCCCGCGCCGAGCCGGCCGAAGCCCCGGCCGCCAAGCCCCGCTCCACCTCGGGCCTCGACCAGCTGCGGGCGGCACAGGGCGGCGCGATCTCGACCTCCGGGCCGGTGGCGGAAATCGTCCGTGACCAGACGGACTACTACCATGCCACCAAGACCACGATCTATTCGGCCCTGTTGAACACGATCGATCTGGGCCAGCTCGCCCTGCTCGACCAAAAGACCGCCGCCGAGGAAATCCGCGACATCGTGGCGGAACTGGTGGCCATCAAGAACGTCTCCATGTCCGCCGCGGAGCAGGACCATCTGGTCCAGGACATCATCAATGACGTGCTGGGCTACGGCCCCCTCGAACCCCTGCTGAAGCGCGACGACATCGCCGACATCATGGTCAACGGGGCCCACCGGGTGTTCATCGAGGTGGGCGGCAAGGTCCAGCTGACCAATGTCCGGTTCCGCGACAATGCCCAGCTGATGAACATCTGCCAGCGGATCGTCAGCCAGGTCGGCCGACGAGTGGACGAAAGCTCCCCCATCTGCGACGCCCGCCTGCCCGACGGCAGCCGGGTCAATGTCATCGGTCCGCCTCTGGCCCTGGACGGTCCCACCCTGACCATCCGGAAGTTCAAGAAGGACAAGCTGACCATGCGGAACCTGGTCGAGTACGCCTCGATCAGTCCCGAAGGCGCCCGCGTGCTCGGCGTGATCGGCGCCAGCCGCTGCAACATCGTCATTTCCGGCGGTACGGGCTCGGGCAAGACCACCCTGCTGAACACCCTGACCGCCTTCATCGACCCCACCGAGCGGGTGATCACCTGTGAGGACGCCGCCGAACTGCAGCTGCAGCAGCCCCACGTGGTGCGGCTGGAAACCCGCCCCCCGAACCTCGAGGGTCAGGGCGCCATCACCATGCGCGACCTCGTGAAGAACTGCCTGCGGATGCGTCCCGAGCGGATCATCGTCGGCGAGGTCCGCGGACCCGAGGCCTTCGACCTCCTGCAGGCCATGAACACCGGCCACGACGGCTCCATGGGCACCCTGCACGCCAACAGCCCGCGGGAAGCCATCAGCCGGATGGAATCCATGATCACCATGGGGGGCTATGGCCTGCCGTCGAAGACCATCCGCGAGATGATCGTGGGCTCCGTCGACGTGATCATCCAGGCGGCCCGTCTGCGCGACGGGTCCCGCCGGATCACCCACATCACCGAGGTGCTGGGCCTGGAAGGGGACGTAATCATCACCCAGGACCTGTTCGTCTATGAAATGACGGGCGAGGACAAGGACGGCAAGATCCTCGGCCGACACAGGTCCACCGGCATCGCCCGTCCCCGGTTCTGGGACCGGGCCCGGTATTACGGCCTCGACCGCGAGCTGGCCGAAGCCCTCGACGCAGCGGAATAGGGGACGAGACGATGGACATGACATCGCTCTGGCCCGCGGTGGCCGCGCTGCTGGGCTTCGTGGCCCTGGCCGGGGTCGGCTGGGCGCTGGTCGGGGATGAACCCACCAGTGCCAAGGCATCGAAGCGCATCTCGTCGGTCGCCGCCGATACCCAGGGCGGCTCCGCCCGGGGTCGCACCTCCCTGGACACCCAGGCGGCGCGGCGCAAGCAGATCCTGATGACCCTGAAACAGCAGGAGAACCAGGACCGCAAGACCAAGCTGAGCCTCGAGACCCGCCTGATCCAGGCCGGTCTGTCGTTCACCGTCCGGGACTTCTGGATCGGCTCGGGGGTCATCGGCGGGGTGTCGGTCCTGCTCGCCCTGTTGCTGCGGGCACCGATCCTGGCTGCGATCGGCATCGGCTTCGGCGCCGGGCTCGGCCTGCCGCGCTGGATCCTGTCGAACCTCGCCAAGGGACGTGCCAAGAAGTTCACCGAGGAATTCCCCAACGCCATCGACATCATCGTGCGGGGGATCAAGTCCGGCCTGCCGGTCCACGACTGCATGCGCCTGATCGCCGCGGAAAGCCCCGAACCCCTGGCCAAGGAATTCAAGAAGCTGATGGAAAGCATCGCCGTCGGCACCTCCATCGACCAGGCGCTGGAGAAGATGTACAATCGCATGCCCACCTCGGAGGTGCGCTTCTTCTCCATCGTGCTGGCCATCCAGCAGAAGACCGGCGGCAATCTGGCCGAAGCGCTGAACAACCTCTCCGTCGTGCTCCGTGCCCGCAAGCTCCTGCGGGAGAAGATCAAGGCCCTGTCCGGCGAGGCCGTGGCGTCCGCCTTCATCATCGGCTCCCTGCCCCCCGGCATCGGCCTGATGGTGACGCTGACCTCACCCGGCTACATGAACCCCCTGATCAACGACCCCCGCGGGCACGTGATCCTCGGCATCGGCATCGGGATGGAGATGCTCGGCATCTTCGTCATGCGCCGCATGATCAACTTCAATTTCTGAGGCGGGCCCGTGGACAGCTTCATGGCCCTCTTCGAGCCCGCCAACCTGCTCTCGGTGGTCGTGGCGGTGATCGTCTTCGCCACCGTCGTGACCCTGGTCACGCCACTGATCTACCGCGACCGCCTGACCGACCGGATGAAGTCCGTTGCCAACCGCCGGGAGGAACTGCGTCGTCTGGCCCGCGCCGAGATGCGCAACGAGGGCCCCACCCTGCGTCAGACCGACGAGGGCTTCTACAAGAAGGTGGTGGACCAGCTGCAGCTGTCGCGACTGCTGGAGGACCCGAAGGTCGTGGACACCCTGGCCCAGGCGGGCTTCCGCGGCCCCCGCCCGGTCACGACCTTCTACTTCTTCCGCTTCGTGACCCCCTTCGTCTTCCTGGCCTTCGGCATCCTCTATCTCTACGTGCTCAAGGCCATCGAGTGGCCGCCGATGACCAAGATCACGGCGTGCAGCGTCCTGTTCGTGGGGGGGTTCTATGCGCCGAACGTCTACCTGCAGAATGCCATCACCAAGCGGCGGACGGCGATCGTCGGGGCCTTCCCGGATGCCCTGGACCTGCTGCTGATCTGCGTGGAATCGGGCATGTCCATCGAGCTCGCCATCCAGAAGGTGGCCTCCGAAATCGGCACCCGCTCCATCGAACTCGCCGAGGAACTCACCCTTCTGAGCGCGGAGCTGTCCTATCTGCCCGAGCGGCGGCTGGCCTATGAGGGCCTGTCCAAGCGGGTCAATTATCCGGGCATCAAGGCCGTGACCACGGCCATGACCCAGGCGGAGCGCTATGGCACCCCCCTCGGTACGGCCCTGCGCATCATGGCCAAGGAAAACCGGGAACTGCGCATCGCCGAAGCGGAGAAGATCGCCTCCCAGCTCCCGGCCAAGCTCACCGTGCCCATGGTGCTGTTCTTCCTGCCGGTGCTGTTCCTGGTGATCCTGGGGCCGGCCTACATCAAGGCAACGGACACCAATACCAAGAGCGAGACCCAGCAGCGGATGCGCCACTGATCCTTCGGGATCGGACCGACGCCGTCGCCTAGCGGATCTGGGGCCCCCCGGGCAGGGGCGACGCGGGTCCCGTCGCCGGGGCGGGCGCCGCGGTGCCGGCACCGGGCTGGACGGACCGCAGATAGGCGAGATTGGCCGTGGCCACCTCCGGCGGCAGGTCCTCCCGGATCAGCCGCTCCGCCTCCTCCAGCTTGCCCTCCAGACCGATGATCAGGGCGAGGTTCTGGCGGACCTGGATGGTGGCATCCGGGCGGGCGACGGCCCGGCGCAGCAGGGCCTCGGCCTGGGCCCGCTCGCCCTTGGCCGCATGGAACATGGCGAGGTTCGACAGCACCGCCGGGTTTTCCGGCGACAGGGCCAGCGCCTTGTCATACGCCTCCAGCGCCTCGGCGGGCCGCAGGCTCTGCTCCAGGGCCACCCCCAGCAGCGAATAGGGTCGCCAGTCCTTCGGAGCGAGGCGGCTGGCCTGCTTCAGCGGCTGGATGGCGTAGAAGCCCTGACGCTCGCTGATCCGCGCCCGGGCAATCTCGAGGATCGCATCCAGATTGTCCGGATGCAGCGCGATGACCTTGGTGGCGGCGGCGTCGGCCTCGTCATATCGGGCCAGCTGGCGCAGGGCGATGGAGAGGCGGATCCCCGCCTCTGCGTCTGAGGGATCGATGTCCGCCTCCCGGGTCCAGAAGGCGGCGCGGGCCAGGGGATCCAGACGCTCGGCCGCCTGGCGCTCGGCCGGCAGGGCCTTGTGCAGCCGTTCCGGCGCAGGGGCCTTGGCGGACACCGGCGCGGCGACCCCCACCGCCGTCGGCGGGGCCTTGGGCGCGGCGGGTCCCACGGTGGTCGGATCGGCAGCCAGCGCCGGTCCGGCCAGCAGGATCCCGGCGAGAATGGTTGCGATGGAGCGAGGGTTCGTACACATCATGGCGCATCCCGAAGTCGCGGCGAATTGCCCCGGGGAGTGTCTTCGGCGTCGTCTCAATTTTGCGTTAACACATTTGCGTCGCTTGTAACGGAGTGCAGGACGTGAGCCATCCCCTTCCGAACCTGATCGCGGACAGCCCGTCGGCCGGCACCGTGTGGCTGGTGACCGAGGCCCATTTCGCCGACCGGGTCGCCACCGATCCGGACCTTGCGGCCCTGTGCACCCTCCACGATTTCGCCGGTCAGGCCGGACGGCTGGTCCTGCGGACCGGCACGGACGGACCCGAGGCCTGGTTCGGCCTGGGTCGCACGGCCGGTTCGGTCATGAGCCTGCGGGCCCTGGCGGAACGCCTGCCCGCCGGTGACTGGCGGATCGCCGCAGACGCGCCCTGGCCCGTGGAGCGCATCGCCCTGGCCTTCGCCCTCGGCGGCTACAGCTTCGACCGCTACAAGCAGGTGAAG
>DAINBM010000044.1:0-11446 GCA_036732965.1 Caulobacteraceae bacterium
GCCACCTGCACCTGGGCGATGATCTCGGCCGCCGTCAGGTTGCGGACCAGGGGCTGGGTGCCCGTGTGGCAGAAGGTGCAGTTCAGGGTGCAGCCCACCTGGCTGGACACGCACAGGGCACCGGCCCGACCCACATCGGGGATGTAGACGGTCTCGATCTCGATACCCGGTGCGGTACGGATCAGCCACTTGCGGGAGCCGTCCTTGCTGATCTGCCGTTCCACCACCTCCGGCCGGGCCAGGGTGAAATGCGTCGCAAGACCGCTGCGCAGCTCCTTGGCCACGTCGGTCATGGCGGCGAACTCGGTGACGCCGAAATGGTGGATCCAGCGCCACAGCTGGCTCGCCCGCATCCGCGCCTTGTCCGGAGGGGTCAGCCCCGATGCCACCAGGGCGGCCTGCAGCTCCGCCCGGGTCAGGCCGGACAGGTTGAGCGGCGCAGGCGGAGCCGGTGCGGCCGTGGACAGATCGAGCGTCACGCTCGCCATGGGCGGAGGGCCTTCGGGTTTCTACAGGAAAGGCGGGACCTAACAGAAATTCCGGTCCGACGCAAAACGCCGCCGCCTCAGAACGCCGCCGAGGTGATCTGCCCGTCCCGGTCCAGCACCGCGCGCTTCATGCCCTCGCTGACAAAGGGGGTGGCGACGTTGCCGTCGGCGTCGAGGGCGATCATCCCGCCATCGCCGCCCAGGGCGGAGATCTCGGCCAGGACGGCGGCGGTGGCCGCGTCCAGGGACTGGCCTGCCAGCCGCATGCGCAGGGCCACCTGGGCGGCGGCGACATTGCGCATGAAATACTCCCCCTGTCCGGTGCAGCTGATGGCGGCATGCCCGTCGGCAAAGGTGCCGGCCCCGATGATCGGCGTGTCCCCCACCCGGCCGGGCAGCTTGTTGAAGACGCCCCCCGTGGAGGTCGCCGCGGCCAGACGGCCGTCGGCGTCCCGCACCACGCAGCCTACCGTGCCGTGGGCCAGGGCCCCCGGCGGATGGTTGGCCTCGTCCCTGCCCGCCCGGGTGAACCAGGCGGCGGGATCGGCGATCTCGGCCAGGCCCCGGGCCCGGGCAAAGGTGGCGGCCCCGTCTCCCGCCAGCAGGACATGGGGCGTGTGGGTCATCACCGCCTGGGCAGCCAGGATCGGGCTCTCGAAGCCGTCCAGCGCCGCGACGCCGCCCGCCCGTCCGGTGGCGCCGTCCATCAGGCTGGCGTCCAGTTCATAGGCCCCTGCGGCATTGGGCGAGGCCCCCCGACCGGCGATGTAGAGCCCCGACATCTCCAGCTCGACCACGGTGGCGACACAGACCTCGACGGCACTGTCGCCCCGGGCCAGCCGATCGCGTGCCGCCTCGACCACGCCCGCCATGTGCCGGATCTCGCGGCTGTAGTCCCGCGCGCGACGGGCTCCGGCCCCCCCGTGCAGGGCGAGGGCGATGGGGGACTTCGGCATAGGTGAACCCTATTCACTCTTGCAACTCGCCATCAAGGCGATAGCGTCTCGCCGAAGCCATAAACCAGGGAGACGCCTCAATGAAGGCCGTGTTGAGCAAGATCGTCGGCGGACCGGAAACCCTTGTCGTCGAGGACCTTCCCGACCCCGTCGCCAAGGAGGGCGAGGTGGTCATCCGCGTCCATGCCTGCGGCGTGAACTATCCCGACGTGCTCATCATCGAGGACAAGTACCAGTTCAAGCCGGCGCGCCCCTTCTCCCCCGGTGGCGAGGTGGCCGGGGTGATCGAGAGCGTGGGGCCCGGCGTCACGGCCCTTAAGGTGGGGGACCGGGTGATCGGCTCCACGGGCTGGGGCGGCATGGCGGAGAAGATCGCGCTGGCCGCCGGGCGCTGCATCCCGATCCCCGACGCCATGCCCTTCGACGAGGCCTCGGCCTTCATCCTGACCTATGGCACCAGCCATTATGCCCTGAAGCAGCGGGCCCATCTGAAGGCGGGGGAGACCGTGCTGGTCCTCGGGGCCGCCGGTGGCGTCGGCCTGGCGGCGGTGGAACTGGCCAAGGCGGCCGGAGCCAAGGTCGTGGCCGCCTGCTCCAGCCAGGAAAAGGTCGATCTGGCCATCGCCCATGGGGCGGACAGCGGGGTGGTCTATCCCTCCGGTCCCTTCGACCGGGACGGGCAGAAGGCGCTGGCCGACCTGTTCAAGTCCGCCTGCGGCCCCAACGGTGCCGACGTGATCTATGATGCCGTGGGCGGCGACTACGCCGAAGCCTCCCTGCGGGCCATCGGCTGGGAGGGGCGCTTCCTGGTGATCGGCTTCCCGGCGGGCATTCCGAAGATCCCGCTGAACCTGACCCTTCTGAAGTCCTGCCAGATCGTCGGCGTGTTCTGGGGGGCCTTCACCGCCCGCAATCCGGCGGAGAATGCAGAGAACGTGAAGGAGCTGATGGGCCTCTATGCCGCCGGCAAGATCAAGCCCCACGTGTCGGCGGTGTTCCCGATGGAGCAGGCCGGAGAGGCGATCCGCCAGCTGTCCAGCCGCAAGGCCCAGGGCAAGGTGGTGGTCACCCTGGCCTGATCCGGCGATCTGGCGATCAGGCGACCCGCTGACCCTTCAGGGCCCGGTTCAGCTTGATCGTCAGCATCTCCAGCCCGTTCAGGGCGATGGCGAAGGTGGACCCCGGCGCCATCATCCGCTGCGCATCCGCGGACCGGATATTGATGGCCTTGGCCACCAGTTCGGCGGACTTGTGGAACTCGTTGTGGCGCTCGACGGCCTCCCGGTAGAGGGGGCCGTCACCCAGGTCGTCCACCCCCTGGTGATGCAGCCAGTGGCCCATGTCGCAGCGCAGGGACCGGGCGATGGAAAAGGCGTCCACGCGCTCACCGGTCTTCACCGCCTCGGCCAGGTCGCGGGCCAGGTCGCGGTGATATTGGAGATGTTCGTCGGGGGTCATCGGAGCGTCTCGGAAGGGATTCGGGGTTCGGGTTCTGCAGCCGCCAACCCGAAGCCTGCCCCGTCACGCCAGTCCCTCTGACCCGGGACACCCGGCGGCGAGGGGGCGGAGAGACACGACATCGCGTCGGCTCCCCGCACCAGATCACAGAAGAGTTAGAAAACTCCCTACGCCCCGCCCCGAAGCGCGGGTCAGGGGCCTCAATAGATCTCGAACAGGCCGGCCGCGCCCATGCCGCCGCCGATGCACATGGTCACCACGCCCAGCTTGGCACCCCGGCGCTTGCCTTCCATCAGGATGGTCCCGGCGCAGCGGGCACCGGTCATGCCGTAGGGGTGGCCGATGGAGATGGAGCCGCCGTTCACATTGTACTTGTCCGGGTCGATGCCCAGCTTGTCGCGGCTGTACAGGCACTGGGAGGCGAAGGCCTCGTTCAGTTCCCAGATGTCGATGTCGGACACCTTCAGCCCGTGGCGGGCCAGCAGCTTCGGCACGGCGAACACCGGGCCGATGCCCATCTCGTCGGGCTCGCAGCCGGCCACGGCCCAGCCCCGGAAGGCACCCAGCGGGCTCAGGCCCCGGCGCTCGGCTTCCTTGCCTTCCATCATCACCACGGCGGCGCCGCCGTCGGCCAGCTGGCTGGCATTGCCCGCCGTCACGAACTTGCCCGGTCCCTTCACCGGCTGCAGACCGGCGAGGCCGGCGAGGGTGGTTTCCGGCCGGTTGCACTCGTCCCGGTCGACCACCACGTCGACGATCGATTCCTGGCCCGTGGCCTTGTCGACCTTCTTCATGGTCGTGGCCATCGGCACGATCTCCTCGGCGATGCGGCCGTCGGCCTGGGCCTTGGCGTAGAGCTGCTGGGAGCGAAGGGCATATTCGTCCTGATATTCCCGGCTGATCCCGTAGCGCTCCGCCACGATGTCGGCGGTGTCGATCATCGGCATCCACAGGGCCGGATGCGACTTCATCAGGTCATCCTGAGTGTAGAAGTAGGTGTTCATGTGCCCGCCCATCTGCACCAGGGAGATGGACTCGACGCCCGCGCCCACGGCCACGGTGGCCCCGTCGGCCTTGATGTAGTTGGCGGCCACCGCGATGGCGTTGAGGCCCGACGAGCAGAAGCGTCCCACCTGCATGCCCGAGGTGGTCACCGGACAACCGGCATAGAGGGCGGCATTGCGCCCCACATTGTGGCCGGTGGCGCCTTCGGGGTTGCCGCTGCCCAGCACCACGTCGTCCACCTCGGCGGGGTCGATGCCGCCCCGGGACATGGCGTGCTTGATCGCGTGCCCGGCCATGGCCGCGCCGTGGGTGTTGTTGAAGCCGCCGCGGATGGACTTGGCCAGTCCCGTGCGGGCGTAGGAAACGATGACGGCGTCGCGCATGGCGGGGTCCTTGTCCGGAATGGGGCTCTTCAGCGAGTGGCCGGACCATAGCGACCGGCGCGCGACACCGCCAGTGCACGCGAACGTCAATGTCGGCGTCGGGGCCCGCCTCCGGGGGCCATGCGTGGACCTTCCGGCGAAATCATGGTGAGGATCGCGACGGCGACATGGAACCGGTGGCGCGGGTGTCCGGAGGGGCCTGACTTGAGCGACGCGACCTCATCTTCGGGATCCCGGACCTCCCTCATGCGGGTGATGGGGGTCGGCTTCAGCATCGCCCTGGCCTTCGGCAACACCATCGGCGTGGGCATCCTGCGCCTGCCGGGCTCGGTGGCGGCGGCGCTGCACGATCCGGTGCTGGTGATCGCCGTCTGGGTGATCGGCGGGGTCTATGCCCTGCTCGGTGCCGTATCGGTCGCGGAACTGGCGGCGATGACGCCCCTGTCCGGCGGCTTCTACGTCTTTTCCCGCCGGGCCTTCGGGCCGCGGTTCGGCTTTGCCGTCGGCTGGAACGACTGGCTCGCCACCAGCGTCACCTGCGCCTATGTGAGCCTGACGGCGGTGGACTTCCTCGGCGTCCTTGTTCCGTCGGTGGCCGCCCATCCGCAGGCGACCGCCATCGCCCTGATCGGTCTGTTCACCGCCGTCAACTGGGTGGGGGTGCGCACGGGCGGCGCGGTACAGAACGCGGTCAGCGGCCTGGTCGGCCTGATGCTGGTAGGGCTGGCGCTGGCCTGCTTCGTCCTGCCGGCCCCGTCGGGTGCCGCACTGGGTGCTGCGGGTCCCGCCGGTTCGCCGATCCGGTTCACGGCGGCGGTGGTCACCGGACTGATCGTCGCCCTGCGCACGGTGCTGGTCACCTATGACGGATGGTACGGGGCCATCTACATGTCGGAGGAGACCGTGGATCCCGGTCGCAGCCTGCCCCGGGCGGTGATCGGCTGCGCGGCCCTGGTCATGGCCCTCTATGTGCTGATCAATCTGGGCTATCTCCACGCCCTGCCGCTGGCCCGGCTGAGCACGTCGAAGCTGCCCGCTGCCGAGGTGGCGGCCCGGATCTTCCCCGCCGGCGGCGCGATCTTCGTCACCGTGGTCTCCCTGCTGACCGTGCTGGGCCTGCTCAATGCCATGGTGCTGTGCGCCCCCCGGGTGCTGTTTGCCCTGGCCCGGGATACGGCCCGGGCCCGCCAGCTCACCCAGGTGGGCCGGGGCGGCACGCCCCAGGTCGCCACGGCGATCTCCATGGGTCTCGCGGTGCTGCTGGTGCTCAGCGGCAGCCTGGAGCAACTGGTGTCCGTGGCGGCGGTGTTCTTCGTGATGAACTTCGTCTTCAGCTATTCCGCCCTGTTCACCCTGCGGGTCCGGGAACCGGACGCGGAGCGACCCTTCCGGGCCTGGGGCTTCCCGGCCTCCACCGGGATCGTGCTCATCGGTTCGGGCATCTTTCTGGTGTTGACGGCGCAGGAGGACCCGCGCTCGGCGCTGATCGCCGGCGGGCTCCTGCTCATGTCGCAGCCGGCCTACAGCTGGGCCAACCGCCGGGGGGGCAAGGCCGAGGAAGCCCCCTAGGCCACGGCCTCCAGCGGAGCTTCGAGGCGGCTCAGCATTTCCCGCGGGCACACCTGCCGGAAGTGGGTCCTGTAGCGGTCCCAGTCCCTCAGCATGTCCGCCGCCAGCACCGAGCCGGTCTCCCGCTCATGCTCCGCGATCAGGGACAATAGCCGCCGTTCCCAGAAGGCGTTGGCCACGGGGGTGACCACCACGCTCTCGGGATTGACCCGGGTGTCGAAGTCATTCGTGGCGTCATAGACAAAGGCCATGCCGCCGGTCATGCCCGCCGCGAAGTTGGCGTCCGTGGCCCCCAGGATGACCACCGTGCCGCCGGTCATGTACTCGCAGCCATTGGCTCCGCAGCCTTCCACGACAGCGACGGCACCGGAGTTGCGCACCGCGAAGCGTTCCCCCGCGCGGCCCGCGGCGAACAGACGACCGGAGGTGGCCCCGTAGAGGATGGTGTTGCCGAGCAGCGCGTTATCGGTCCGTCCCCGGGCCGCGGGCGGCGGCCGGAGGGAGATGGTGGCACCGCTGAGACCCTTGCCCACATAGTCATTGGCCTCGCCGGTGAGGCGGATGTGCACCCCCTGCACGGCGAAGGCGCCCAGGCTCTGGCCGGCCGAGCCCTTGAGTTCCAGGGTCAGGTGGCCGGGGGCCAGTCCGGTCATGCCGAACTTGCGGACGATGCGCGACGAGATCCGCGCGCCGATGGCCCGCTGGGTATTCCGCACCGTGTAGGTCAGCTGCATCTTCTCGCCGCGGTCCAGCAGGGGAGCGGCGTCCTGCTCGATGTCCGCGTCGAGGGTGTCGGGCACCTCCGTTCGGCCCTCGACCACGCAGTAGGCCGGGTTCTGGCCCGGATCGGCGCGGACGAGCAGCGGGTTCAGGTCGAGATCGTCCAGGTGCTCGCCGCCGCGGCTCATCTGGAACAGCAGATCGGTGCGGCCGACGATGTCCCGCAGGGAGCGGAAGCCAAGCGACGCCAGGATCTGTCGCACATCCTCGGCGATGAAGCTGAACAGGTTGATGACCTTTTCCGGCGTGCCGGTGAACTTGGCCCGCAGGCGCTCGTCCTGGCTGCACACGCCCACCGGGCAGGTATTGGAGTGGCACTGGCGCACCATGATGCAGCCCATGGCGATCAGGCTGGCGGTGCCGATGCCGAACTCCTCGGCCCCCAGCATGGCGGCGATGACCACGTCCCGGCCGGTGCGCATGCCCCCGTCGGCCCGCAGGGTCACCTGATGGCGGAGATTGTTCAGGGTCAGCACCTGGTTGGCCTCGGACAGGCCCATCTCCCAGGGGCCGCCGGCGTGCTTGATGGAGCTCTGCGGCGAGGCGCCTGTGCCCCCCACATGGCCCGCCACCAGGATCACGTCGGCCTTGGCCTTGGCGACGCCCGCGGCAATCGCCCCGATCCCGCCGGCGGAGACCAGCTTCACGCAGACCCGGGCCTCCGGGTTGATCTGCTTCAGGTCGTAGATCAGCTGGGCCAGGTCTTCGATGGAGTAGATATCGTGGTGCGGCGGCGGCGAGATCAGGGTCACGCCGGGGGTCGCGTGGCGCAGGCGGGCGATCAGTTCGGTCACCTTGAAGCCGGGCAGCTGGCCGCCCTCACCGGGCTTGGCACCCTGGGCGACCTTGATCTCGATCTCCCGGCACTGGTTCAGATATTCCGCCGTGACGCCGAAGCGCCCCGAGGCCACCTGCTTCACCGCCGAGTTGGGGTTGTCGCCATTGGGCAGGGGGCGATAGCGCTCCGGCACCTCGCCGCCCTCGCCGGAGACCGACCGGGCCCCGATCCGGTTCATGGCGATGTTCAACACCCCGTGGGCTTCCGGAGACAGGGCCCCCAGGCTCATGCCCGGCGTGACGAAGCGCTTGCGGATGGCGTTGACGCTCTCCACCTCGTCCAGGGGCACGGGCTTGCGGTCGCTCTGCCATTGCAGCAGGTCGCGCAGGGCCACGGGCTGATCGCTGCGCATGCCCTCGGCGAAGCGGGTGTAGAGCTCGTAGGAGCCGGTGTTGCACGCCTCCTGCAGGGTGTGGATCATCGCCGCCTCGTAGGCGTGCTTCTCGCCCGAGGCGCGCTGGCGATAGAAGCCCCCCACCGGCAGGGCGATGGCACGGGTGCCATAGGCCCGGTCGTGAACCTCCAGGGCCTTCTGCTCCAGCCCGGCCAGGCCGATCCCGGAGATCCGGGAGTTCATGCTCGGGAAGAACTCCGCCACCAGGGCGCGGGACAGGCCGATGGCCTCGAAATTGGACCCGCCCCGATAGGACGAGATCACCGAGATGCCCATCTTTGAGAGGATCTTCAGAAGACCCGCCTCGATGCCCTTCTTGAAGTTGAGGCAGGCGTCCCGGAGCGTCAGGTCCCCCATCAGCCCACGCTCCAGCCGGTCCTGGAAGGTTTCCTGGGCCAGCCAGGCGTTCACCGCCGTGGCCCCGACGCCGATCAGCACCGCAAAACCGTGGGTGTCCACGCACTCCGCCGAGCGCACGAGGATCGACACGTAGGACCGCAGGCCCCGGGCGACCAGGTGGCTGTGCACGCCGCCGGTGGCCAGCACCATGGGCAGGGCGCAGCGGTCCGGACCCGCATGCTCGTCGGTCAGCACGATCTGGGTCCGCCCGGACAGCGCCGCCTCCTCCGCCTCGGCACGGATGCGGTCGAGATGGGCGCGGAGCGCGGCCCCCGGTGCCGCGCCCGGTGCGGGCAGGGGGAAGGTGCAGTCGATCACCGCGGCCGTCTTCTCTCCCAGCACGCCGAGGAAGCGGTCATACATGCCGTTGGTCAGGATGGGACTTTCCAGAACGTAGACGTCGGTCTGGGTCTCGTCCTGAGCGAGGATGTTGCCGAGGTTCTTGAAGCGGGTCTTCAGGCTCATCACCCCCGCCTCGCGCAGGGGGTCGATGGGCGGGTTGGTCACCTGGCTGAAGTTCTGGCGGAAGAAGTGGCTGAGCGGCCGATAGCCCTCCGACAGCACCGCCAGCGGGGTGTCATCCCCCATGGAGCCGATGGCCTCCTTGCCCTCCTCGGCCAGGGGGGCAAGGATCAGCTCCACGTCCTCCATGCTGAGGCCGGCGGCCACCTGGCGGCGCACCAGCGCCTCCCGGTCCAGCTTGCGCGGCTCAGGGCCCGGCCCGATCCGGTCCTCGAGCCCCACGATGTTCTTCAGCCATTCCGTATACGGATGATCATCGGCGAGGGCGTCGACCAACTCCTCCTCGTCGTAGAAGCGGCCTTCCTGGAGGTCCACGGCCAGCATCCGGCCCGCCGTGATGTGGGTCTTGGAGACGATCCGGCTCTCCTCCACCCCGCACATGCCGGCCTCGGATCCCATGATCAGAAGCCCGTCGGAGGTGCGGGCGACCCGCAGGGGGCGAAGGCCGTTGCGGTCCTTGCCTGCCACCACCCAGCGGCCGTCGGTGGCGCACACCGCCGCCGGGCCGTCCCACGGCTCCATCACCGCGTTGCAATAGGCGTAGAGCGCCGCATGCGACGGCTTCAGCCGGGGGGAGGCGGCCTCGGGCATCAGCAGGGCCTTCACCATCGGTGCCGGGCGACCGGCGCGGACCAGCACCTCGAACACGTTGTCGAGGGCGGCACTGTCGGAGCCACCCGGCTGGATCACCGGCTTGACCAGACCGTCATGCTCGCCGAACGCATCGGCGGTCATGCGGATCTCGTGGCTCTTCATCCAGTTGACGTTGCCCTTCAGCGTGTTGATCTCGCCGTTGTGGGCCAGCATGCGGAAGGGCTGGGCCAGCCGCCATTCCGGGAAGGTGTTGGTGGAGTAGCGCTGGTGGAAGATCGCCACTGCACTGGCAAACCGCTCATCCCGCAGATCGGGATAGAAGTCGTCGATGTGCTCGGCCAGGAACATGCCCTTGTAGACCAGCGACCGGGCGGACAGGGAGCACACATAGAACGGGGCCACGCCCGCGGCCGAGACCTGCTTCTCGATCCGCTTGCGGATCAGGAACAGGGCGCGGTCCAGCTTGGAGCCGTCGGCGTCATCGGCGATCAGGGCGGCGGGGGCGGCCAGCATGATCTGCTCGATCTCGGGACGGGTGGCGTTGGCCTTCTCCCCGATCACGGCACCGTTCACCGGCACCTGGCGCCAGCCATAGATGTAGAAGCCCGCCCGCAGCACCTCGCTCTCGACGATGGTACGGCAGGCCTCCTGCGCACCGAGATCCGTGCGGGGCAGGAAGATCTGGCCCACGGCGATGGCGCCGGGCTGCACCCGGTGACCGATCCGGCGCACCTGGTCTGCAAAGAAGTCCTGGGGGACGTTCAGCAGGATACCCGCCCCGTCGCCGGTCTTGCCGTCGGCGTCCACGGCCCCGCGGTGCCACACGGCCTTCAGAGCGCGGATGGCCAGCTCCACCACTTCCCGGCGGGGCTTGCCGTCGAGGGCGCAGACCAGGCCGACGCCGCAGTTGTCCCGCTCGCTCGCGGGATCATAGGCACCGGTGTCCGTCAGCAGCTGACGGTTGGCGAGGTAGCGGTCGATGGTGTCTGACATGGGTTCAGGCCTGTTCGGCAAGGGCCAGACCGGCTTTCGCCGCGGCCGTCTTTTCCAGATAACGGTGCACGCCCTCGGCAGCGTCCAGACCGTCGCGGACGGCCCAGACCACCAGCGAGGCACCCCGGGCGATGTCCCCGGCGGCGAACACGCCGTCCAGATTGGTCGCGAGGGTCCGGGTGTCGACCTTGATGGCCCCCCACCGGTTCAAGGCCAGGCCCGGCGCACCATAGCCGTGCACCACATCCTCGGGGTCGAAGCCCAGGGCCTTGATCACCAGGTCGGCGGGCAGGTCGAATTCACTGCCGGGAACCTCTTCCGGCGTCTGCCGGCCGGACGCATCGGGGGCTCCCAGCCGCATGCGCACGGCCCGGACCCCTTGCACGCCGGCGGCGTCGCCGTGCAGGGCCTTGGGCAGGGCCAGCCATTCGAACACCACGCCCTCTTCCTCGGCATGGGTCACCTCCCGGTCGGAGCCCGGCATGTTGGCCCGGTCCCGGCGGTACAGGCAGGTGACGCTGGCGGCGCCCTGGCGGATGGCCGTGCGGACGCAGTCCATGGCCGTGTCGCCGCCACCGACCACCACCACCCGCTTGCCGTTGGCGTCCAGCGAAGGCGGCAGCGAGCCGTCTCCGAGCCCCGCGCGGTTGGAGGCGATCAGATAGTCGAGGGCGGCAGCCACGCCGGCGGATCCCGTGCCCGGCACCCCCATGTCCCGGGCCTTGTAGACGCCGGTGGCGATCAGCAGGGCATCATGCCGGGCCCGCAGGTCCGTGAGGGTGGCGTCCCGGCCCACCTCGAAGTTCAGGCGGAAGTTCACGCCGCCCTCCGCCAGACGGGCGGTGCGGCGGACGACCACGTCCTTTTCCAGCTTGAAGCCGGGAATGCCGTAGATCAGCAGCCCGCCCGGGCGGTCATGGCGATCATAGACGGTGACCCGATAGCCCCGCTCCCGCAGGCGCTCGGCGGCCGTGAGCCCGGCGGGTCCCGCGCCGATGATGCCGACGGACTGGGCCCGCTCACGTAGGGGCTTCAGCGGCTGGACCCAGCCCTGCGCCCAGGCGGTG
>DAINBM010000045.1:0-11445 GCA_036732965.1 Caulobacteraceae bacterium
GATCGCCCCGGCTGCGCAGGGTCGCCGGACGGCTACGGCTGGGACGCCTGGAATGCCGACCTGTTCACGCCGGGTGCTCCGCTGCTGGCCGCGGCGGCCTGGGTGGTGGTGCGCGGGAACCACGAGGACTGCCCGCGGGCCGGGGTCGGCTGGTTCCGGTTCCTGGACCCGCACCCCTTCGCCGCCGGGCGGGACTGCCTTGATCCGGCCCGGGACGGAGAGACGGACTACACGGCCCCCTATGCCGTGCCGATCGGCGGCGGCGGGCAGGTGATCGTGCTGGACCTGACGGCAGTGGGGGAAAAGCCGCTGGCCCCGGACAGCCGGCGCGCGGCCCAGGTGGCGGAGACCTATGACGCCATGGCCGCCCTGTCCCGGAACGCGGCCTACAACTTCGTGGCCAACCACAAGCCGATCCTCGGCTTCGGGGACGCGGGCGGCGACGGCCCTGTCCGGCTGCGCCCCGGCAATCTGGGGCCCCAGGCGGTGCTGGCGGCCCGGTCGCCGACCCTGTTCCCCGAGCGCGTCCAGGTGCTGCTGTCCGGGCACATCCACATCTGGGAGCAGCTCAGCTTCTCGACGCCGCATCCCAGCCAGTTCGTGACCGGATTTTCCGGTACCCTGGAAGACACGCCGGCCCTGCCCGAGCATCCCGGACCGTCGGACACCCCGGCCCCGGGGGCGGTGCTCGAGCATTTCAGCGTCTGGGGCGGTCAGTTCGGCTACATGACCCTCGAGCGGCGGGCCACCGACCGCTGGGCCGCGACCGTGCATGACGTCGACGGAAAGGTGGTTCGCCGGTGCGAGATCGATGGGCGGACGTCGCGGTGCGGATCCGACTGACGGGGACTTTCAGGCGCCCTTCGGGGAGCCTATACCCGGGAGCGTCCTGACCCGCGCGGCCCGCGGGTCCGTTGCCGGAGAGTCCGATGCGTCTGCTCAGTTCCCCCACCTCGCCCTATGCCCGCAAGGTTCGGATGACCCTCATCGAGAAGGGGCTTGCGGATCAGGTCCGCGAGGAGTCGGCCGTGCCCCTGGGCTCGCCGGACGAGGCGGCCGCCGTCCGCCGGGTGAACCCCCTGGGCAAGATCCCGGCGCTCGTTCTCGAGACGGGCGAGGCCCTGTACGACAGCCCGGTGATCTGTGAGTACCTGGACAGTGTCGGGACCGGGCCGACCCTGCTGCCCTCGAGCGGTCCGGGGCGCTGGACGGCCCTGCGTCGCCAGGCCCTGGCCGACGGGGTCGCCGATGCGGCCTTCAACATCGTCATGGAGCATCGGCGCGCCGAGCCCCAGCGCTCGACGGAGTGGCTGGAGCGCTGGACCCGGGCCCTCCACGGCGCCGCCGATGCCCTCGAGGAGGAGCTGGGGGCGGGCCCGCTGGGGCTGGATCTGGGTGCCCTCGCCATCGCCGCCGCGTTCGGCTATCTGGACTTCCGGCTGCCGCAGGTCGACTGGCGCGGCGGGCGTCCGCGGCTCGCGGCGGCCTTTGCCGAACTCGCAACCCGTCCCAGCTTCGTTGCCACGGCACCGCCGAAGGGCTGATCCCGGCCGGTCCGGACCCGGGGCATCTCATAGCCCGTGTGGCCGGATGGGCACGCGGATCCCGTGACGAGACCCTGCTGCACGCCATCGGCAGGCTTGTTGACGTGCATCAACGTCGGCGGACGCGGCCTGACCGACACCTCCCATGGACCCGGACGGACGGGGACTTCGGGAGGGTGGTCATGCAACGACGGATCGAACGGCTCGTTGGGACCGGACCGCGGCAGGCGTCCGGTCTGATGGCTCTGGCGGCGGCCCTCTGCGGGCTGATGTTCGGCGGGACCCCGGCACGGGCCGTGCCGGCCTTTGCCATGCAGACCGGCCAGGCGTGCCAGGCCTGCCATGTGGGGGGCTTCGGTCCTCAGCTGACGGCCTACGGGCGGGACTTCAAGCTGCGGGGCTACACCGGCCGGTCCGGAACCGGCTACACCGCTCCGGTCTCGATCATGGCGGTCGAGAGCTTCGTCCAGACGCAGACCGCCCCGGCGGCCCCGCCGGCGGAGGGCTTCAAGCGCAACGACAATCTGGGGCTCGATCAGGTCAGCATCTTCGTGGCCGGGGGGATCGACAACCATTTCGGCGGCTTCATCCAGTCCACCTATGACGGGATCGGCAAGACCTACAGCTGGGACAATGCCGACCTGCGGGCGGTCACCACGGTCGACGTGGGTCCGCACAACGTGCTCCTCGGCCTGTCCCTGAACAACAATCCCACGGCCCAGGATGTGTGGAACACTCTTCCCGCCTGGGGCTATCCCTACACCGGGTCCGCCCTGGCACCGTCCCCGGCCGCCGCCCCGCTGCTGGCGGGGGGGCTGGCGACCAGTGTCATCGGCCTGAACGCCTATGCCTGGATCGACAGCCACATCTATATGGAGCTGGGCGGCTACAAGTCCGTGGGGTCCGCGGTCCTGCGGCGCCTCGGCGGAGATCCCTATGCCCCCGGGGACATCGACGGGGTCGCCCCCTATGCCCGGCTGGCCCTGACCCAGCAGGGCCTGGGCGGCAGCCTGGAGACCGGACTGTTCGCCCTGAAGGCGGACATCCATCCGGGACGGGACCGCGGCACCGGCCAGACGGACGGCTATACCGACCTCGGCCTTGACGCGGCCTATGAGCGGACGCTGGGCACAGGCGACGTGGTCACGGTGAATGGCCGCTACACCCACGAGGACCAGTCCCTCGATGCCACCTGTCAACTGGCCGACGTCACCCGTGGGTGTGCGGGCAACAGCCTCGACGATGTGCGGATCGATGCCTCCTACGTCTGGCGCAACCGGATCAGCGGCACGGTGCAGCTGTTCAACATCCGGGGCAGCGCCAACCCGGTCATCTGGGCCGCCAACCGCACGGCACGGCCGGACAGTTCCGGTGCCCTGCTGCAGGTCGACGCCACGCCCTGGGGTGCGGGCAGCTCTCCCCTCGGCCCGCGTTTCAACATGCGGATCGGGGCCCAGTACACGGTCTACTCCAAGTTCAATGGTGCCGGTCGCAACTGGGACGGCGCCGGGGCCAACGCCTCCGACAACAACACCCTGAGGGTCTTCCTCTGGGCGGCCTACTGACCGTTTGAAGCCAGGCCGGGCGGCTGCGGATGCGGTCGTCCGGGACTGGAACAAGGGAGAGACCCATGCGCCTGACACCCCTCACCGGACGGGGCCTTGCCTTCGCCCCCGTCGGCCTGCTGGCCCTGGCCCTCGCGATGGCCGGGCCCGCCTGGGCCGGTGATGCTGCGGCCGGCCGGTCCGTGTTCAACGCCCAGTGCGCCATGTGTCACACCGTCGCGGTCGGCGGGCCCAACCTGCTGGGTCCGAACCTGCATGGGGTGGTCGGTCGCGTGGCGGGGGCAATGAAGGGCTATGCCTACTCGCCGGCCATGAAGGCCACCGGCCTTGTCTGGACGCCCGAGAAGCTGGCCGCCTATCTGCAGGCCCCCTCTGCCGTGGTGCCGGGCAACAAGATGCCCTATGCCGGCCTGCGTCCGGCCCAGAAGGTCGAGGACCTGATCGCCTATCTGGAGACCCAGAAGTAGTCTGGGGTCAGACGGTGACGTGAAGCTGTTCCAGCCCACGGAAGAAGGGCAGCTGACGCCATTCCGCCGGAGCGGCCGGGTCCGCCAGCTTCATGTCGGGGAAGCGCGCGAACAGCCGGGCAAGCGCCACCTGCGCCTCCAGCCGGGCCAGGGGAGCCCCGATGCAGATGTGCGCACCACCGCCGAAGGACACGTGCGGAGACTTCTTGCGGGTGATGTCGAAGCGGTCGGGGTCTTCGAACACCGCCGGGTCGCGGTTGGCGGCCCGCAGGGAGACCAGCATGGACTGCCGTGCCTTCACCGGGCAGCCGCCCACCTCCATGTCCTTCGAGGCGATGCGGCCGGTGATGTCCACCGGCGGTTCGAAGCGCAGGGCCTCCTCCACCGCGGCATTGATCAGGGACGGATCGGCCTGCAGCTTGGCCAGCTCTGCCGGGTTCAGCATGAACAGGCGCACCGCATTGCCGATCAGGTCGGTGGTGGTGAGGTTGCCGGCCACCAGCAGGGCGGAGAGGTTGATGATCAGGTCGGCATCGTCGATCTCGGCGCCGGCGGCCTGAAGCGCGGCCATGTCGCTGACCAGATCGTCCTCCGGCCGGGCGCGCCGTTGGGCCAGCATGTCGGTCATGTAGGCGCCGAGGGCCTCGGAGCAGCGGGTCATCTCCGCCTTCTGGGCCTCGGTGGCGATCGGGTTCAGCACCTGGATGATCCCCTCCGACCAGGTGCGGAAGTCATCCAGCCGGTCGTGGGCGACACCGAGAATGGCGGCGATCACGTCGATGGGGATGGGCAGGGCGTATTCCGCCATCAGGTCGAAGGTCCGGGACGACCCGATCCGGTCGAGGGTCTCGTCGACGATCCGCTCCACCTCGGGCTTGAACTTCGCCACCCGGCGATAGAGGGCCTGGGCGAGGGGGTTGCGGATGCGGGCATGATCGGGATCGTCGAGGGTCAGGATCGAGGACCGGGGCGGCTCGCCGTCCGGACCGGCCCGCTCCTCGAGGCCGCGCCGGGTGAGCACCGCGGCCTCCTCGGCATTGGAGGGGTGGCGCAGCATGGTGAGGTCGGTGATGATCCCGCGCACATCCTCGTGCCGGGAGATGAAGAACACCCCGGCCATCTCGTCACGCATCACCGGATAGCGCTCGCGGATGGCGTTCAGGATCCGGTAGGGATCCTCGCGGAAGGCCGGGTTGAGGGGCGTGAGGGTCAGCACCGGGGGCGGTGCGTCGATCGCCATCGCATCATCGGCCATCAGGGTCTCTCCGGTTCGGCAGGTGGGCGGCAGGTTATCGCCCCGCGGCGAGGTGTGGCAATGCACGGCCGCGCCTTGCGCCCAACATTCGGCTTGTCCCGTGACGAAAGTCGGCGGACAGTCGATGAAAATGGGAGGACAGACCATGGACGGCGACGCCCGCATCAACCCCTATCTCGCCGGCAATTTCGCCCCGATCCGGTCGGAGGACGACTTCGATCTGGAGGTGACGGGGGAGATCCCGCGGGACCTCCGTGGCGCGCTGTTCCGCATCGGTGCCAATCCGCAGTTCGAGCCGCGGGACCCCAACTACCACTGGTTCTCCGGCGACGGCATGGTCCATGGCTTCTATGTGGAGGACGGAAAGGTCCGCTACCGCAACCGCTTCGTGAAGACGCCCAAGTACGAACTGGAGCGGGCGGCCGGGCGCTCCCTGTTCGGCACCTTCGGCAATCCCATGACCACCGATCCGTCCGCCTTCGGCAAGGACAGCGGTGTCGCAAACACCAACATCCTGTTTCACGCCGGACGGCTGATGGCGCTGGAGGAGGGGCACCCGCCCTTCGCCATGGATCCCGCAAGTCTCGACAGTCTGGGCTATGTGAACGATTACCGCGGACGGGTCACCGCCCATCCCAAGATCGACGCGGTCACCGGCGAGATGGTCTGGTTCGGCTATTCCACCGGGGAGGTGCCGTTCAACAGCCAGATGTCCTATGGCGTGACCGACGCCACGGGGCGGGTGGTCCGCCGGGACGATTTCGAAACGCCCTATGCGGCCATGGTCCACGACTTCCTCGTTACCGAAAACCACGTCCTGTTCCCGGTCCTGCCCCTGACCATGAGCCTGGAGCGGGCCATGAAGGGCCAGCCGCCGCTCGCCTGGGAGCCGGACAAGGGCGGCCATGTGGGGGTCATGCGCCGGGACGGGGACGTGTCCTCGATCCGCTGGTTCAGTGTGGACGCCTGCTATGTCTTCCACCCGATGAATGCCTGGGAGGCGGACGGGAAGATCTTCGCCGATGTCTGCCGCTATGATACCGCCCCCCTGTTCCCCCGGGCGGATGGCAAGGCACCGGAACGGGCCGCGGCGAAACTGGTGCGCTGGACCCTCGATCTGTCCGGGGCCACCGATGCCATCGCGGAGACGCCGATCGACGACCGGGAGTCCGAGTTTCCCCGCTTCGACGAGCGCCTGACCGGCCGGGCCTATCGCCATGGCTGGTTCGCGGCGGACCTGCGCAACACCCGGTCGGTGAAGTTCAATGCCATCGCCCATGTGGACGTGGTCAGCGGGACGCAGTCCGCCTACGAACTGCCCGGCGGGGACATGACCTCGGAGCCGGTCTTCACGCCCCGTTCGGCCACGGCGGCGGAGGGGGACGGCTGGATCACCGCCGTGGTCTGGCGGGCCGCGGAGAACCGCAGCGATCTTCTGGTATTCAACGCCCTCGACCTTGCAGCCGGGCCGATCGCCACGGCGAAGATGCCGCGGCGCGTGCCCTTCGGCTTCCACGGCAACTGGGTGGCGGCGACCTGAGCGGAGCGCCCATCTCCCTGTGACCGGGCACGGGCCGAGGCGAGCCCGCCTCCGGCCGCTGATCTCAACCGCCGGACTTGGGGGCCAGCAACAGCCCCACGAGGCTCGCCACCCCCGCCGCGGCCAGATAGGCCCCGACCCAGGTCAGTCCACCCCGCTCTGCCAGGGCCTGGGCCAGCAGCGGGGCCAGCCCGCCGCCCAGCACACCGCCGAGGTTGAAGGCGATGGACGCGCCCGTGTACCGCACGCGGGCGGGGAACAGCCCCGGCAGCCAGGCCCCGAGCGGTCCGTAGACGAAGCCCATCACGAACTGGGCGAGCGACAGGAAGGCCAATACCACCGGCAGGGCGCCGGACCCGAGCATCGGGGCCAGAACCGCCCCCACCCCGACAGCGGCGACACAGCCGAGGGCCAGAACCCGACGAGGTGTGGTCCGGTCCGAAAGCCAGCCTGCCGCCAGGATGCCCGCCGCCAGGAACAGGATCGCCACCAGCTGCACGGCGAGGAAGGTCTCCCGCCCGTAGCCCAGCCGGGTGGTCCCGAAGCCCAGGGCAAAGGCCGTGGCGAGGTAGAACAGGGCAAAGCAGCAGATGACGCCGAGTGTTCCGCTCAGCGCCGCCCGCCAGTGATGCCGCAGCACCTCGGCCATGGGGGCGGGGGCGGCGTGGGCCTTGGCCAGCACGGCGGCGAACTCCGGCGTTTCCGACAGGCTCACCCGGACCCAGAGCCCCAGACCGACCAGCACCGCGCTGGCGAGGAACGGCAGCCGCCAGCCCCAGGCCAGGAACTCCCCCTTGCCGAGGGCGAGGCCCAGCAGCAGGAACAGGCCATTGGCGGCGATGAAGCCCACCGGTGCGCCCAGCTGCGGCACCATGCCGAACCGGCTTCGCCAGCCCGGTGGCGCATTCTCCACCGCCAGCAGGGCCGCGCCGCCCCACTCGCCCCCCAGGCCGAATCCCTGGCCGAAGCGCAGCAGGCACAGGATGGCCGGGGCGACCCAGCCAAGGGTTGCATAGCCCGGCAGGAAGGCGATGGCGAAGGTCGAGCCCCCCATGACCAGCAGGCTGGCCACCAGGGTCGACTTGCGCCCGATCCGGTCCCCGAAATGGCCGAAGAAGGCCGCGCCCACCGGCCGGGCGACAAAGGCGACGGCCAGGCTCGCATAGGACGACAGAAGCTGGACCGAGGCCGAGCTGGATGGGAAGAACAGGGGGCCGAACACCAGCGCGGCGGCGGTCGCATAGATGTAGAAGTCGTAGAACTCCACCGCCGTGCCCACGAGGCTGGCACCGAGGATGCGGCGGGTCGAGGCCCCCGCCTGTTGGTCGGTCATGTCGGGACTCTCTTGCTCAGACCACGTGGGTGGCGGTGCCGGCGACCACGTACCAGGTCACCAGCAGGGCGGACAGAAGGGCCCCCGGGGCGGCGCTGCCCGTGCGCTTCCAGCCCAGCACCGCCAGCACGGCGACAAAGCTCATCAGCGGCAGGAACTGGATGGCCACCACGGTGGTCAGCGGGTCGAAGGCCGTGGGCAGGGCCCCGGTCAGGAAGAAGGTCCCGTAGTCCAGGGCGAGGAACAGGGCGAACCCTCCGGCCATCGCGGCGATGGCCACGGCATAGGGCGACCGTGTCCCCGGCAGACGACGGCAAAGGGCCGACAGGCTGACCCAGAAGAACAGCAGGAGCGGCGGGAAATAGCTCAGCATGATCCGTTCCTGGGCCGCGTCCGGCAGCTTCAGCGCCACCACCCAGAGGCGGAAGTCCACCTTGAACAGCTGGTCGGCGGCAAGGAGCGACAGCCACCCTGCTGCCGTGACCAGAAGGGCCAGCAGGACCGTGCGGACGAGGTCCGTCGGCCGCGCCGCCGCCCGACGGTCGCGCGGGCCGAACAGGGCGGTGAGGGCGGTGAGGGCGGTATTGACCAGGGCCCAGGCGATCACCTGATTGGTGATGGTCTGGGGCAGGAGTGCGCTCGGCTTGAGGAACAGGGTCACGGCGATGAAGGCCGGGAACAGGGTCAGGATCGGGAGCAGAGCGGTGGAGACGATCCAGCCCGGGGAGGCGCCCGGCCCGTCGGTCTGTGGCGATGCGCGCAGGGGGGCGAACAGGGGCAGGGCGAGCAGCAGGTCGAACAGGCCGACGATCAGCGCCGCAAAGCCCAGCAGGGCGACCCCCGTGCCGACTTCCTTCCAGACCCAGATCTGGTCGCTGTTCGCCCGCGGGGTCACCGGCTTCAGCGTCACTGCGAACCAGTCCAGGGCATGGCCGATGGCCTCCGTGGAAAAATGGTCGCCGGGATGGGTGGTCACCGGGGTCTCCAGCCGGCGGGCGGTGCCGTCGGCCAGGGTGCCGTAGAGGCGGCCGGGCACGATCGGGCGGTTCGTCCCGAACACCGCCTGCAGCTTGGCGCTGCGGGTCACGTCCCGCGCCCGGTCGACGCCCCACATGATCTTCGAGAACTCGTCATAGCGGCTGAACACCACCTCGAGGTTCCGGGGCCAGGTCCGGGTGCCGTCGGCGGCGAAGGGCTTGCCCGTGGACGAGCCCTCCAGCACCATGGCGCGATAGTCGCCGGGCATGGCCGCGGCGGCGGCCAGCACTGTCCAGCCGCCCATGGAATGCCCCTCCAGCCCGATATTGGCGGTGTCCACCATGGGCAGGCTGCGCAGGTATCTCAGCCCGGCCGGGCCGCCGAAACCCGCGGAGAAGGCCGCCCCGCCGCTGTAGCCGTGCCCGGTCTGGTCCATGGCCAGGACCACATAGCCCCGCCGGGCGAACTCGATGGCAAAGCCGTCCTGGGTCTCGCGGCTGTTGATATAGCCGTGCACCGCCAGGATGCCCGGGGCGCGGGCGAGCGGGGTTGCGGTCCGCGGCAGATAGAGCAGGCCGCTCATCACCGTGCCGTCGCCGCCGGGAAAGCGCACGTCCTGAACCTCGATGCCGCCTGCGGTCTGGATCTGCGCCGCAAGCCACGATCCGCCCAGGATCATGGCCAGTCCGGCCAGCACGGCCACCCATCCCTTGTTCATCCCGCGTCCATCCCCGCTTCGCCGGTTGGCGTGACACCCCGGCGTGATTATGCTGCCAGCATGACCAAGGAGACGGCCCTGCGCAATCATCACGATCCCGAAGCCCGCCCCGAAGCCCCCGGTGGATTCGATCTCGGCAGCCTTTCCCGGGCGTTCCAGGCCGACGGGGCGGTGGTGGTGCGGGGCCTGTTCACGCCGGACGACCTGGCCCTGGCCGAGCGGGGGGTGGCCTACAATCTCGCCCATCCGGGCCCGTTTGCCGGCGTGGCCAGTGATCCGTCCGACCCCGGACGGTTCTTCGAGGATTTCCGCAACTGGCAGCGGATCCCGGAATATGCGGCCCTGGCCACCCGCTCCGCCGCACCGGCGGTGGCCGGGGCCCTGATGCGGGCGTCACGGGTGCGCTTTCACCACGACCACCTGCTGGTCAAGGAGGCGGCCACCCGCCAGCCCACGCCCTGGCACCAGGACCAGCCCTATTACAACATCGACGGCTTCCAGACCTGCAGCCTCTGGGCCCCCCTGGACCCGGTCCCGGCGGAGGCGTCGCTAAAGTTCGTGGCCGGGTCGCACCTGGGCCCCTGGCTGATGCCCCGCACCTTCCTCAGCGAGGAGGCGAAGTGGTTCCCGCCCGGCTCGCTCGAGGAATTGCCGGACATCGACGCCGCGCCCGGCCGCTACCGCATCCTGAACTGGGCGCTGGAGCCCGGCGACGCGGTGATGTTCCACATGCTGACCCTGCATGCATCCGGGGGCACCACCACCCGGCGCCGGGCCCTGTCCCTGAGATTTGTCGGCGATGACATTGTGCATGCGCCCCGTCCGTGGAAGACATCCCCCGACTTTCCGGGGCTGGCGGACGAGCTGCCGGCCGGTGCCCCCCTCGACCATCCCCTGTTCCCGGTGGTGTGGGCCGCCGCGGACGCCCACTGACGGAGACCCCATGACCTGCAGGGACAGCAACGGCGCCGAACTGGTGGACGGGGACAATGTCACCCTGATCAAGGATCTGAAGGTGAAGGGCACCTCGGTGACCCTGAAGCGGGGCACCCTCATCCGCGGCATCCGCCTGACCGATGACGAGGCCGAGATCGAATGCCGCGCCGACAAGGTCAAGGACCTCGTCCTGCGCACCGAATTCCTCAAGAAGGCCTGAGCCACGACATGAGCCTCTACGACCACGAAGCCCAGACCCTGGATGGGAAGCCGGTGTCCCTGTCCGACTACAGGGGCAAGGTGCTGCTGATCGTCAATACCGCCTCCCGGTGCGGCTTCACCCCGCAGTTCACCGGCCTCGAGGCCCTCTATCGCAAGTACAGGGATCAGGGTCTGGAGATCCTGGGCTTTCCCTGCAACCAGTTCGGGGCCCAGGAACCGGGCAATGCGGAGGAGATCGCCAGCTTCTGCAGCCTGACCTATGACGTGACCTTCCCCATGTTCGCCAAGATCGAGGTGAACGGCCCCAAGGCCCACCCGCTCTACACGTTCCTGAAGTCGCAGAAGAAGGGTTTGCTGGGATCGGAGGGGATCAAGTGGAACTTCACCAAGTTCCTGGTCGACCGCCACGGCGCGGTGGTGGACCGCTACGCCCCGACCACGACGCCGGAGCAGCTGGACGCCGCCGTCGCCGCCCTGCTCTGACCTCGTCAGGCGGCCGGATGCACGGTCGCCTGCCATGCCGCCAGCCGTGACGCGGCCTCGTCGGCGGTGATCTGCGGCTCGAACACCCGGTCATGGGCGACGAAGGCGCGGGTCTCGTCCGGGGCCAGCAGGCCGACGCCCCGGGCGGCACAGACCGCGGCCCCGGCGGCGGTGGCCTCCCGGTGGGCGTGGCGGGCCACGGGCAGGCCGATCAGATCCGCCTGCAGCTGCATCAGCCGGTCGCTGGAGGTCAGGCCGCCGTCCGCCCGCAGATGATCTGCTGGCGGAAGGTCCGTCAGCGTCCCCAGCCTCTGGTGGATCTCGCAGACCCGGAAGGCGATGCTTTCCAGGGCGGCCACGGCAATCTGCCCGCGCCCCGTGGCACCGCTCAGCCCATGAAGGGC
>DAINBM010000046.1:0-11410 GCA_036732965.1 Caulobacteraceae bacterium
GCACCGGATGCGCTGCTGGCCCGGGTGCGCAAGTCCTACCTCACGGTCCAGTGGGCCGGGCCGGACGATCGCCGCCCGCCTGCCGGAGGGATCCGCCGGGAGGTGCTCTAGCCGCCCGAGAGGCGCATGAACTCCATCCGCGTGCGCATGTCGTCGCGCACCTTGCCCAGCAGGGACGAGGTGGTGAGGGACGAGCCGACGGTGTTCACCCCGCGCAGGGTCATGCAGCTGTGTTCCGCCTCGATCACCACGCCGACCCCATGGGGCTGCAGCACTTCCTGGATGGCATTGGCGATCTCGGCGGTCAGTTTCTCCTGGATCTGCAGGCGCCGGGCGAAGCCGTTCACCACCCGGGCCAGCTTGGAGATGCCCACCACCCGGCCATTGGGCAGGTAGCCCACATGGGCCTTGCCGATGACGGGCAGCATGTGGTGCTCGCAGAAGCTGACGAAGCGGATGTCCTTCAGCACGATCAGCTGGTCATAGCCGCCCACCTCCTCGAAGGTGCGCTCCAGATAGCCCCGGGGGTCGGTCTCGTAGCCGGCGAACAGCTCCACATAGGAGCGCGCCACCCGGGCCGGGGTGTCCAGCAGGCCTTCCCGGTCCACATCGTCGCCGGCCCAGCGGATCAGGGTGCGCACCGCCTCTTCGGCCTCGTCCTGGGTGGGGCGGGCAGGCTGGGCGGCGCGGCCGCGGCGGGGGGGCACCTGGCCGGAGACGTTGCCGTCTTCCTCGATGTCGGTGGGGCGGTCCATGGGGTGTCTCGTTCTGTTCTGTTCGGTTCGGTTCCGGTTGCAAGAGGTGGAGGGTTTCAGGGGCGGCGCCAAGGGGGGGGCGTCCCGAACCCTGCACCGATCACACCTTCTCGACGAAGCTCTCCAGCACCTTCTTCTCGCCGGACTTCTCGAAGGCCACGGTCAGCTTGGCCCCCTCGATCACTGTCACCCGGCCGTAGCCGAACTTCTGGTGGAACACGCGGTCCCCAAGGGCAAAGGCCCCGGACCCCGCCGCCGGGTCGGAGGAGGCGATCAGCCGGCCCTCGCCCTCGATGATGGCGCCCCGGCTCCAGAGACTGCCACGGCCCTTTTCCGGAACGGCCGTCGCCGCCCGGTCCTGGGCGCGCTTCCAGCCCGGCGATGAATAGCTGGACCCGCCGAAGGTGGAGCCTGCATCCCAGCGGGAGGGCGTCTCGCTCATGCCCGGGCCGCCGCCGTAATAGCCGGTCTCGCTCTTGGCCTCCACGTGCTTGACCGGCAGTTCGTCGACGAACCGGGACGGCAGCTGGGTGGTCCAGCGGCCATAGACCTGGCGGTTGGCGGCGAAGGAGATCCGCGCCTCCTCCCGGGCCCGGGTGATGCCCACATAGGCCAGCCGGCGCTCCTCCTCGAGGCCTTTCTCGCCCTTCTCGTCCATGGACCGCTGGGAGGGGAACACGCCTTCCTCCCAGCCGGGCAGGAAGACCAGAGGGAATTCCAGCCCCTTGGCCGAGTGCAGGGTCATGATGGTGACATTGTCGTCGCCGGAGGACCGGTCCAGGTCCATCACCAGAGACACGTGCTCCAGATAGGCCTGCAGCGTGTCGAAGGCGTTCATGGCCTGGATCAGCTCCTTGAGGTTGTCCAGCCGCCCCTGGCTCTGCGGGCCGCGATCGGCACGGAGCGCATCGGTATAGCCGCTCTCCTCCAGGATCGTCTCCGTCAGCTCCGAATGCTTCACCCCCGCCTGGGACTGGGCCCGCCAGCGGTCGAGGTCGCGGAGGAAGGTGGAGAGCGCGGTGCGGGTCCGCGCGGGAAGCTCGTCGGTCAGCACGAACTCCCGCGCCGCGGTCACGGCGGACAGGCCCTGCCGCCGCGCCACGCCCAGCAGCTTGGAGACCGAGGCCTCGCCGATGCCGCGCTTGGGCGTGTTGACGATCCGCTCGAAGGCCAGGTCGTCATCCGGGCTCTGCACCAGCCTCAGATAGGCGTGGGCATCGCGGATCTCCGCCCGCTCGAAGAACCGCGGGCCGCCGACCACCGTATAGGGGATCTGCAGCATGACGAACCGCTCTTCGAAGGCCCGCATCTGGAACGAGGCGCGGACCAGCACGGCGGCGTCCTTGTACCTGCGGCCGGTGCGGCGCCAGGATTCGATGTCGTCGGCGATCATCCGGGCCTCGGCCTCCCCGTCCCAGACGCCCCGGACGCGGACCTTCTCCCCGCCGGTCGCCTCGGTCCACAGGGTCTTGCCGAGGCGGCCCCGATTGGTGGCGATCAGGCCCGAGGCGGCGGCGAGGATGTGCTCGGTGGAGCGGTAGTTGCGTTCCAGCCGCACCACCTGAGCCCCGGGAAAGTCCCGCTCGAAGCGCAGGATGTTGTCCACCTCCGCCCCCCGCCAGCCATAGATGGACTGGTCGTCATCCCCCACGCAGCAGACATTGCGCCGGGCCTGGGCCAGCAGGCGCAGCCACAGATACTGGGCCACATTGGTGTCCTGGTACTCGTCCACCAGCAGGTAGCGGAACCGCTGGTGATATTCGGCCAGCACGTCCGGGTGCCGGGTGAACAGGGTCAGGTTGTGCAGCAGCAGGTCGCCGAAATCGCAGGCGTTCAGGGTGCGCAGCCGCTCCTGATAGAGGGCATAGATCTGCTGGCCGCGGCCATTGGCGAACACCTCGCCCTCGGCCGCACTGACCTTGTCCGGGGTCCAGCCCTTGTTCTTCCACTGGTCGATGAGGCCGCTCATCAGCCGGGGCGTCCAGCGCTTGGCGTCGATGTTCTCCGCTTCCAGCAGCTGCTTGATCAGCCGTTCCTGGTCGTCGTCGTCGAGGATGGTGAAGCTCGACTTCAGCCCCACCAGATCGGCGTGCCGGCGCAGGATCTGGGCGGCGACGGAGTGGAAGGTGCCCAGCCAGCGCAGGCCCTCCGCCGCCGGGCCGATCAGATGGGTGATCCGCTCCCGCATCTCCCGCGCGGCCTTGTTGGTGAAGGTCACGGCCAGGATTTCCCAGGGCTTGGCCCGCCCCGTGGCCAGGATGTGGGCCAGCCGCGTGGTCAGGACCCGGGTCTTGCCCGTGCCCGCCCCCGCCAGCACCAGCACCGGGCCCTCCACGCTCTCCACCGCCGCCCGTTGTTCCGGGTTCAGGCCGGACAGCAGGTCGGGCCCGGACGCGGGGCCACCGGCCCGGGCCATCTGCGAGATGCTGAGGCCGGCATTCGGGTCGGCGAAGGGATCGTCAAGGGGATCAGTCACGGGCGCAGGTCCGGAATCATGCGTGAACATATGTGGTACATCGGCTGGGGGGCAATGTCGCCCGCGGAGTCCGCTCAGCCGGTTGCGAGAAAGTCGCGGACCAGCTCGATGGCCGGGACCAGCTCCATCCGCTGCAGGGTAACCCCTTCGGGCAGGCCGGTGAACAGCCGGGTCGGGGTGGCGGCGTCCAGCATGACGAAGACGCCCTTGTCGTCGGCCCGGCGGATCAGGCGACCGAAGGCCTGGGCGATGCGGCTGCGGGCCACGCTGTCGTCATAGCTGCGGCCGCCGAACCGCTCCCGCCGGGCCTTGTGCAACAGGTCGGGGCGGGGCCAGGGGGCGCGGTCGAAGCTGATCAGGCGAAGGGCCCGCCCGGGGACGTCCACCCCGTCCCGGACGGCGTCGGTGCCCAGCAGGCAGGCGTCCTCCTCGGCGCGGAAGATGTCCACCAATGCCCCCACCTCCAGCGGGTCCACATGCTGGGCGTAGAGGGCGAGCCCCCGGTCGGCCAGGGGGGCGGCGATCTTCTCGTGCACGGCGCGCAGGCGACGGATGGCGGTGAAGATGCCGAGCGCCCCGCCGCCGGCGGCGAGGAACAGCTCCCGCATGGCCGCCGCCACCTGCCGGGGATCGTTCTTGCCCACGTCGGTGACGACGATGGCCCGGGCCTGGGAGGCATAGTCGAAGGGCGAGGTCAGGCGCAGGATGGCGGGGGCCTCGTCCAGCCGCGCGGCCCCGGTACGCAGTTCCGCCAGGGCGAAGGGATGCTCGTGCCCGGGATCGGACAGGGTGGCGCTGGTCACCAGCACCCCGTGCGCAGGCCGCAGCACCGCGCCCGCCAGGGGCTCCGTCGGGTCGACCCAGTGCCGCCGCAGGGCGGCATCGGCGATGCGCCCCTGCGCGAACACGGCCTCGAACCAGTCCACGAAGGTCTCGTCATCCGTATCGTCCAGCAGGCCCGCCAGCATGTTGCGCCAGGCCGGCAGCTGCATCCGGGCCCGACGGTCAAGGCCGCGCAGCGCCCCCTCGATCCGCGCCCGGTCGGCCCCGCCGAGGCTGGCGGCCTCGTCGTCCAGCAGGGCCTCCAGCGACCGGGCGAGCGTCGCCAGGGGGCGCTCCACCTCCGCCAGCGCGAGGGCCGCTTCGGGGGCCAGGGCCTTGACTGCGTCGATGGTCGGACGGGCCGCGCATTCCAGACCCAGTTCCAGGGTGGAATTGGCCTCGGACCGGGCGCGCAGCTGCACCAGGGCGGCGGCGAGGAAGGCCTCGATCGGCCCGCTCGGATGGGTCGGGGCGGGGGTGCCGTCCGGATCGGGGAAGGGGGCGATGCGGCCGGACCAGCCTTCGCCGGGCAGCCTGGCGGCGGCGCGCAGGGCAGCATCCAGGGCCTCCCGCGCCCCCTCCTGATCGGCCACCAGATCGGACAGTCGCTGGTCGAGCCCGCGCCCCCTTCGCCGTCCCTCCGGCCCGCGGATCCAGCGGCGCAGCTCCGCCGTCTCCTGCCCCGACAGGGCGGCGGAAAAGGCGGCATCGGCGGCGTCGAACAGGTGGTGGCCCTCGTCGAAGACGATGCGCTTCAGATGCGTGGTCTCCACGTCCCCCTTGGCACCGCGGGCCATCCGGGCCCCGTCGAAGGCGGCCTGGGTGAGGACGAGGGCATGGTTGGCGATGACGATGTCCGCCCGGCGGGAGGCTCGGATCGCCTTCTCCACGAAGCAGGTGCGGTAGTGCGCGCAGGCGGCGTGGACGCACTCCCCCCGGCGGTCCACCAGCAGGGCGGGGCTTGCGCTCTGGCCCGCACCCACGGCGAACAGGCCGGGCAGCCAGGCGGGGAAGTCGCCGCCGGTCATGTCCCCGTCCCGGGTGGCGCCGATCCAGCGGGCGGTGAGGCCCGCCCCCACCAGATCGCCGTTTCCCAGCATGGCTGCCTGGGCGATGTCCTGGAAGTTCAGCAGGCACAGATAGTTCTCCCGCCCCTTGCGGACCACGGCCTTCCTGGCCCGCACCGCCGGGTCGGGATAGACCGACGCGCTTTCCCGCTCGATCTGCCGCTGCAGGGCACGGGTATAGGTGGAGATCCAAACCGCCGGGCCGTTGGCCTCCGCCCACAGGGAGGCGGGGGCCAGATAGCCCAGGGTCTTGCCGACCCCGGTGCCCGCCTCTGCCAGCATCATGCGGGGCTGTCCCTCCTGGTCCCTCGGGGAAAAGGCGAAGGCCGCCTGCGCCGCGAAGTCCGCCTGGGCGGGACGGGCCTCGTCCAGGCCGGAGCGGGTCAGCAGCTCCGCCAGCCGGGCCTTGGCCGCGTCGGGGGTGATGGGGGCGGTGCCGGGCTCGCCGAGAGGCGCGCTCTCCTCCCACTCCGGCAACCGGGTCCAGACATCGAGGCCGGAGCCCCGGTAGTGGCGATGGCGGATCGGCTGGGCCCGGAGCGCGCGCACCACGGCCTCGCCCCAGCCCCAGCCGGCCCGGCGCAGGCTCTCGGCCAGGGACAGGGCCTCGTTCCGGCCCGGATAGGCGGGGTCGGCCAGCTCCGCCAGCAACTGGTCCGCCGCCGGGGCCAGCACGGCGGCAAAGCCCTCCGCCCCATGGGGGGCATGGAGGCCCAGCGCCTGGGCGAGACCCGCGGGGGAGGGGGCAGTGAACCGCGCCGGTCGGACGAAGGCGAACAGCTCCAGCACATCGAGGATCTGGGGCGTGCGGGGCGGCGGGGCCAGCCCCAGGCGCCGGGCTGTGAGGGCCGCATGGGCTACCATGACCCGGCCGCGCTGCAGCAGGCCCACCGCTTCACCCCGCTGGACGCCGTGGCTCTCGCCGCAGTCGGCAATGGCCGCCCGCGGACCGGGCAGCACGGCCAGCGCAGGTGGCAGGGGGGCAGGACCCGCCGCCCACGCGTCGTCGTCGGAGATGTCGTTGGCGGACGGGGAGGGCGGGGAGGGCTCGGCCATGCCCGTCATGTCTTAGAACGAAACGGGATCGGCGCGGAAGGGGCAAGGCTTGCCCCGTTCCGCGGGGACGCCTAAACAGGCCTTGCCAGTACAGGCATTCGTCCGGTTCCGGCCGGGTGCGACAGGAGAGACCAGCCCTTGGGGATGGCCCAGAAGCGCGGCGTGTTCACCACCTTCGACGGGCTGCGCGGCGTTGCGGCCCTCTTGGTGGTGTCGCGTCATGTGGGTCCGTTCTTCGGTCCCCTGAACTCGCCGGAGAGCTTCCTCGCCGTGGACATGTTCTTCCTGCTGTCCGGCTTCGTCATCGCCAATGCCTATGCGCCGCGGCTGGACAAGGGCGGGTTCGTCCTCGACTTCCTGAAGATCCGGCTGATCCGGCTCTATCCCCTGTATTTCGCCGGTCTGGCGGTGGCGGTGGTGCTGCGCCTGTACATGCACGGCCAGGACGGGGACCCCTGGACCCTGCACATGCTGATTCCCACGGCCCTGCTGGCGGCCCTGATGCTGGGCGGCCCCGCGGGTGAGACCACCCACGGCTACAGCCTGAACTCCCCCAGCTGGACCCTGCTGCCCGAGATCGGCATGAACCTCGCCTATGCGGTCCTGTTCCGCTGGCTGACCGTGCCGGTGCTGGTGACGCTGATCGGTGGCGGGGCCATCGGCATGGTCATCGCCGAGTTCAGCCACGGCAGCCTCGACGTGGGCTATGCCGACCATGCGGAGTGGGCGACCCCGTTCCGCATGGGCTTCTCCTTCTTCTTCGGCGTGCTGATGCATCGATGGGTGGGGGACCGGCGGCGGGATGCGCCGGTCACCGCCGTGGCCTGCCTGATCGCCGTGATCGTGGCCCTGATGTGGCACCCGTCCGAGGCCTTCAAGCCCTTCTATGAGCTGGGGGTGGCCCTGGTGGGCTTTCCGCTGCTGATCCGGGTCGCCGCGCGGGCGGAGGCCCCGGGGCGGCTGGGGGCGGCGTTTCGCTGGCTCGGCCTCACCAGCTATGCGGTCTACACCCTGCACGCGCCGACGGGCATCCTCGTCTACCAGCTGCTCAAGCGCACCGGGATCATCGACGTCTGGTATACCGCGCCCTGGTCGGGCTTCGTGTTCCTGGTGTTCATCGCCCTGTTCGCCTGGGGGGTGGACCGGGTCTATGACCAGCCGGTCCGGCGCTGGCTGACGGCGCGGCTGCTCCCCGCCCGACCCGTGAAGCCGGCGGCGGACGCCAAGGTCGCCTGACCACCACCGGAAGAGGGCTTGCCTTCCCCGGCGTCGTCTCCGCACAGTGGGCAAAACCGCTTCGGAGACAGACGCCCATGACCGCCGCCGCCGCCAAGACCCTCGCCGATTTCCAGACCATCAAGCTCGAGGTCGAGGACGGGATCGCGATCCTCACCCTGAACCGCCCCGACAAGATGAACAGCTTCACCGCCCAGATGATGCTGGAGCTGATCGAGGCCTTCGACATCACCGATGCCGATGACAGCGTGGGGGCGGTGATCGTCACCGGCGCCGGCGACCGGGCCTTCTGCGCCGGGGCCGACCTGTCCTCCGGCGGGGCCACCTTCGACTATGCCAAGCGCGGCGAGGCCGCCCGGGATGAGGCCAAGGTGGGCGACGTCTATCGGGACGGGGGCGGGCGGGTGACGCTGCGCATCTTCGACAGCCTGAAGCCGGTGATCGCCGCCGTGAACGGGGCCGCCGTGGGCATCGGGGCCACCATGCAGCTGGCGATGGACATCCGGCTGGCCTCCACCACCGCCCGCTACGGCTTCGTGTTCAACCGCCGGGGCATCAATCCGGAGGCGGGCTCCAGCTGGTTCCTGCCCCGGCTGGTGGGTATCCAGACGGCGCTGGAATGGTGCTATTCCGGCCGGGTGTTCCCGGCGCAGGAGGCCCTGGACCGGGGTCTGGTGCGCAGCCTCCACGCGCCGGAGGACCTGCTCCCCGCCGCCAGGGCCCTGGCCCGGGAGTTCATCGACAACACCGCGCCCGTGTCCTGCGCCCTGACCCGCCAGATGATGTGGCGCATGCTGGGCGCCGACCATCCGATGGAGGCGCACAAGGCCGACAGCCGCGCCATCATGGAGCGCGGCCGCTCCGCCGACGCGCAGGAGGGGGTGTCGAGCTTCCTCGAGAAGCGCCCGGCCAAGTTCCCCAACAAGGTGTCCACTGACCTGCCCAACGTCTGGCCGGCCTGGAAGGACCGCACCTTCAGCTGACGATCCGCGCGGTGTGTCCTTCGAGACGCCCCGTTCCGGGGCTCCTCAGGATGACGCAGGTTTGTGGTTTCGAGCCCTCTAAGGTGTCCCGGCACCGCACAAACGCGCGTCATCCTGAGGAGGGCCGAAAGGCCCGTCTCGAAGGACGCTGTGCCCGTGGTGCGTGGTTCGAGACGCGGGTGCCGCGCTCCTCACCCTGACGACTGTTGTTGATGTTCCCCATCCTTCGTCATCCTGAGGAGGGCCTTTTGTCCCGCCTCGAAGGACGCAATCCTAGTTGTCACCCCCGAACAGACTGCCCAGGATCCCGCCCACGACGGCGGTGGTGCCGATGGCCCCCAGGGCGCCGCCGCCGCCGCCGGAGCGGTCGGGGCTGCCGGGCAGGTAGTGGGCGATCTCCTCCGCCAGGTTCATGATCGGCATGGACTGCAGGTGCACCTTGCCCGGGCCGGTGAGGGTGGCCAGGAACAGCCCCTCGCCCCCGAACAGGATGTTGCGGAAGCCCGGCACCATCTGGATGTCGAAGCCGACCGTCGGTTCGTGGACCCCCACATGGCCCGCATGCACGAACAGGCGCTCGCCGGGGGCGAGGTCCTTGGTCACCACCTCGCCGGACAGGTCGAGGAACACCGTGCCGGGGCCGGTCACCCGCTGCAGGATGAAGCCCGCCCCGCCGAAGAAGCCCGCGCCGATCCGCTGCTGCCAGGCCAGTTCGAGGCTCACGGTCTTCTCCGCGCACAGGAACGTCTCCTTGCGGCAGATGAGGGACTGGCCGGGGGCCAGGGTCACCGGAATGATCGCGCCGGGAAAGCGCGGGGCGAAGGCCACCAGACCGACCCCCGCATCCACGCTGAAATCGGTGATGAAGAAGCTGCCGCCGGTGAAGCTGCGGGCGATTCCGGCGAACAGGCCGCCGCCGGTGTTGGTGTGCATCCGCACCCGGTCGCTCATCCAGGCCATGGTGGAGGTCTGACTGTAGACCGTCTCGCCGGCGGCGAGTTCGATCTCGACGGTCTGCATGGTGGTGCCGGAGAGCTTGTAGCGCATGGGGCGGGGGTCCTTGGGCCGGTTGACGCGGGGTCCAGTCTAGCCGATGCCCGACCTCCGGACCATTCTCGGCGTCACGACGGTTCCGTGAAAGCTGTCGGCCCCGGCCAAAGCTTTCCCGCCCATCCGGTTGCGGCGCCGAAAACCCCATGCTAAGACCGCGCCGGTTTCGGGCGGGGGGCCTTGGCCCATACCCCTGACCCCGCGTGGATTTTTCTGCGCTTTCAAGCTTTTAGCGGTTGCTGTGATTCCCGGTCGGGGAGCGGCGGTCGCCAACCTGAACCAGGCGGTGTCTATACGTGTCGGACGACTCCAGAAACGCTGATGTGGGCGCGCGGTATGCCGTGGCCCTGTTCGAACTGGCCGCCGAGGCCGGGACCATCGCTGCGGTCGAGGCGGACCTGAACGGTCTCGAGGCCCTGCGGATGGAAAGCGCGGACCTGAACCGCGTCCTGACCTCGCCCACCTTCACCGGGGACCAGAAGGCCGCCGGACTGACCGCCGTGGCCACCGCTGCGGGCGTCAGCGAAGTGACCCTGAAGTTCATCGGCGTCCTTTGCCGCAACAACCGCGCCAGCGCCCTGCCGATGGTGGTGGCGGAGTTCCGTCGCCTGGCCGCCGAGCACCGGGGGGCCGTCGCCGCCGAGGTGACCACGGCCACCGCCCTCACCGCTGCCCAGGCCAAGGGCGTGGCTGCGTCCCTGCGCAGTGCTCTGGGCAAGGATCCCGAGATCACCACCGTCGTCGACCCCAAGATCCTGGGCGGGATCAAGGTTCGCGTCGGCTCCCGCCTGTTCGACGCCTCCCTCAAGTCCAAGCTTGATTCCCTGAAGTTCGCCCTCAAGCGCGCCTGACCGGCCCGCCTGAGACCGCACCCATTCCGCTAGACCAAGAGCAACCGACCATGGACATCCGCGCTGCCGAGATTTCGGCCATCCTCAAGTCCCAGATCGCCGGCTTCGGCGCCGAGGCCGACGTCTCCGACGTGGGCCAGGTGCTGTCCGTCGGTGACGGCATCGCCCGCGTGCACGGCCTCGACAAGGTCCAGGCCGGCGAAATGGTGGCCTTCCCCTCCGCCAATGTGAAGGGCATGGCCCTGAACCTGGAGCGCGACAATGTCGGCGTCGTGATCTTCGGTGAAGACCGGGCCATCCGTGAAGGCGACGAAGTCCGCCGCCTGGGCGAGATCGTGGACGTGCCGGTGGGCAAGGGTCTGCTCGGCCGCGTCGTCAACCCGCTGGGCGAGCCCATCGACGGCAAGGGTCCGCTGACCAACGTGGCCGAGCGTCGCCGCGTGGACGTGAAGGCCCCGGGCATCATCCCCCGCAAGTCGGTGCACGAACCTGTGCAGACCGGCCTGAAGGCCATCGACACCCTGATCCCCGTCGGCCGCGGCCAGCGCGAGCTGATCATTGGCGACCGTCAGACCGGCAAGACCGCCGTCGCCATCGACACCATCCTGAACCAGAAGGCCGTCAACGCCGGCACGGACGAGAGCGCCAAGCTCTACTGCGTGTACGTGGCCATCGGCCAGAAGCGCTCCACCGTCGCCCAGATCGTCAAGACCCTCGAGGAAAACGGCGCGCTGGACTACACCATCGTCGTGTCCGCCACGGCGTCGGAACCGGCCCCGCTGCAGTTCCTGGCCCCGTTCTCGGGCTGCGCCATGGGCGAGTGGTTCCGCGACAACGGCATGCACGCCCTGATCGTCTATGACGACCTTTCCAAGCAGGCCGTGGCCTACCGCCAGATGTCCCTGCTGCTGCGTCGCCCGCCGGGCCGCGAAGCCTATCCGGGCGACGTGTTCTATCTGCATAGCCGCCTGCTCGAGCGCGCTGCGAAGCTGAACGAAGACAATGGCGCGGGCTCGCTGACGGCTCTGCCGCTGATCGAAACCCAGGCCAACGACGTGTCGGCCTACATCCCGACCAACGTGATCTCGATCACCGACGGCCAGATCTTCCTCGA
>DAINBM010000047.1:0-11400 GCA_036732965.1 Caulobacteraceae bacterium
CGTAGTCGCCGGTGCCGAAGTTCGGCACGCAGCCCAGATGGGTGCAGACGCCGATCACGATCAGCCATTCCTGCTTGCCCGGCTTGGTGCGGGAGGCATCGGAGGCCGGATCGCGCATCTCGGCGTGGTCGTCCTTCACGGAGGCGGCGATCTCGGCCGGGGTGCGGTGACGCACGAACACCGGCTTGCCCCGCCACTTGACCACCAGCTGCTGGCCCGGCGCGACCTTGCCGATGTCCTGCTCGATGGAGGCCAGGGCCAGCGTGTCCGCGGACGGGTTCATCTGGTCGATGAACGGCCAGGCCACGGCGGCGACGCCCACGGCGCCGGTGGCCATGGTCGCGATATGGATGAAGTCACGACGACTGGGGTCTTCCCCATGCGTCTCGTGCGCGTTCACGGTTTCGGCCACGTCGTCACCCTTTGTCGGTCCAGCCCGCCGCCCGCGGCGCGGAGCCTGGCATTGTCCCACTCGACCGTCCGGACCCGTCACTGCGTCCCCGAACGACCCTGTCAGCGTCTCATAGGCCCGTAGGGGCGCTTGTCGCAAGGGCGACGGCGCAGCTATGGCCCTTCCACACCGATATGATGGAGCGATTAGAATGCGGCTCGCGCTTTTTCAACCCGACATTCCGCAAAACGTGGGGGCCGCCATCCGTTTGAGCGCGTGTTTCGGTGTTCCCCTCGAGATTATTGAGCCCTGCGCCTTCCCTGTGTCCAACCGGAGCCTCAAGCGGGCTGCCCTGGATTACGGCCCCGAGGCAGTGATCCTGCGACATGACTCATGGGACGCCTTCCTGGATTCGCCGGACCGGGCGGAGGGGCGCCTGCTGCTGTTCACCACCCGGGGGGCCGAACGGCTGGACCGGTTCCGGTTCGCCGCGGGCGATACCCTGCTGTTCGGACAGGAGAGCAGCGGCGCGCCGGAGGAGGTCCATGCCCGGGCGGAGGCACGGATCTGCATCCCGATCCGGCCGCAGACCCGGTCGCTGAACCTGTCGGTCTCGGCGGGGGTGGCCCTCTACACGGCGCTCAGCTCCATCGGGACCCTCCCCTGACCCTGCCCGCCACCGGGCGCGCATGCCAAAATCCGCCGCCCCCCTTGCGACACACCCGCTGACCGCGTCACATGAGTGCCAGCCCCGCCCGAACCGGATCGGTGCGGGCCCCTTTCAGGACGAGGGACGCAACCTGATGTCGTCGGAACCCGCCACGGATACAAGCCCGCCTTCGGATGCCGCCGCGATGGAGGCGCGCAAGACCACTGCCGCCGCGTGGTTCGCCACCCTGCGGGACCGGATCTGCGGTGCCTTCGAGGCGCTGGAGGATGCGGCACCCGGCCACCTGTATCCGGGCACGCCCGGCCGGTTCGAGCGGACCCCCTGGGACCGTCCTGCCGGCGGCGGCGGCATCATGTCGGTGATGCGCGGGCGGCTGTTCGAGAAGGTGGGGGTGCACATCTCCACCGTGCACGGAGAGTTCCAGTCCGACTTCGCCAAGACCATGCCCGGCGCGGAGGAGGATCCGCGCTTCTTCGCCACCGGCATCAGCCTGATCGCGCACATGGCCAATCCCCGGGTGCCGGCGGTGCACATGAACACGCGCTTCATCGTCACCTCGAAATCCTGGTTCGGCGGCGGCGGCGACCTGACCCCCCTGCTGGAGGATCAGCGGCACCAGGACGCCCCGGACTCGGTGGCCTTCCATGCGGCGATGAAGGCGGCCTGCGACCGCTTCGACCCCGCCTGGTACCCCAGGTACAAGGCCTGGTGCGACGAGTACTTCCACCTCGCCCACCGGAACGAGCCCCGGGGGGTCGGCGGCATCTTCTACGACCACCACAATACCGGGGACTGGGACCGGGACTTCGAATTCACCCGCGGGGTCGGCGAGGCCTTCCTCGACATCTATCCGAAGATCGTCGCCGGCCGCATGGGCGAACCCTGGACCGAGGCCGAGCGGGAGGAACAGCTGATCCGCCGCGGCCGTTATGTGGAGTTCAACCTGCTCTACGACCGGGGCACCCTGTTCGGGCTGAAGACCGGCGGCAATGTCGCCTCGATCCTCAGCTCCATGCCCCCGGTGGTGAAGTGGCCCTGATCGCGGGCCCTATTGCCCCGCGGCAAGGGCCTTCATCAGCCGGTAGGTGAACTCCACCTCCTCGTCGAACACCTGCACCGATATCCGCTCGTCCTGGCCATGGGCGCGGCCGTCGTCGAGATCGTCCCAGCTGGCATCCACGCCGTAGCTGGGCATGCCGCCGAGCCGGGTGAAGGCGCTGTCGGTGGCGCCGGGGGACATGAGCGGCAGCAGGACCGCGTCGGGCCACATGCCGCTCTTCACCGCCTCGATGGTCTTCAGGAGCTTCGGCGCCGGGGGGGACTCGGGGCTTGCATCGCCCGGATACACATCGGTGACCTTGATGGCGGGCTCGTCCAGCACCTTGACCAGCTGGGCCTTGATGCCGTCGAGGGGCTCGCCCGGGATGACCCGGCACTGGATCGTGGCCCGGGCCCGCTGCGGCAGGGCGCTCTCGGCGTGACCGCCGGAAATCTCCGTGGCCGTGCAGGTGGTGCGGAAGACGATGTTGGTCTCGGTATCGGCGGACAGCCGCTCCACCGCCGCCGGGTCGGGATGGCCGCTGGCCATGGACAGCATGTCCGCCGCCATCTGCCCGGTTTCCAGCCTGGCCCGGCCGGCGAAATAGAGCCGCGCCGTATCCGTCACATGCACCGGGAAGCGATAGGCCCCGAGCCGCGCCAGGGCCGCGGACAGATGGAAGATCGGATTGGCCGCGGTCGGCCGGGAGGAGTGTCCGCCCTTGTCCGTGATCTCGAGCCCGTAGGTGACATAGACCTTCTCGCTGGTCTGGACGCCCATGTAGAGCTTCCGGCCGTGCTTGATCCCCGCCTCGCCCCCGTCGGGATTGATCACCAGGGCGGCATCCACCAGGTCCCGGTGCTGTTTCACCAGCCACTCCACCCCATTGGCGTCGCCGCCGGCTTCCTCATCCGCCGTGAAGGCCACGATGATGTCACCCTTCGGCCTGAAGCCCTCCCGCTTGAGGCGGATAATGCTCTCCAGGGTGGCGGCATCCTGGGACTTCATGTCGATGGTGCCGCGACCGTAGAACCAGCCGTCCTTTTCCACGAGCTTGAAGGGATCGGTGGTCCAGTCCTCCCGCCGGGCGTTCACCACGTCCAGATGGCAGATGTAGAGGATCGGCCGGGCCTTGCCCTGACCCCGCAGCCGGACCACCACATTGCCCTTGCTGGGATGATCGGGCGGGGCCAGCACCGCAATGTCCGCATCGGCAAAGCCCGCCGCCCGCAGGCGCGCGGCGATGGCGTTGGCCGCGACGGTGGAGCCCTTGTCGTGCTGGGTGTCGATCTCGATCAGTTCCTTCAGCAGGGCGCGGCCCAGCGCCTGATCGGCCGCAGGCGGGGCCAGGCTGGCCGTCGGGGCGGCGGTGGCCGCCGTCACGGACAGGGCGGAGAGGACGGTGGCCGCAAACATCGCGGGAACGGATCGGGAAAGGGACATGCGGTCTCCGTCGGCCCGCGGGCCGGAAGGTGTCGGGGCCGGTCACTGTCGCCCGGAAGGGTGTGCGTGGACAAGCCCTAGCCGCTCGGCGTAGAACCCCGGCCAAGCTGCCGTGCGCCGCGCGGCGTTCCCTGCCCCCGATCTCAGAGCCCACACATGGCCGGCCATTCCAAGTTCAAGAACATCCAGTTCCGCAAGGGCGCGCAGGACAAGAAGCGCTCCAAGCTGTTCTCGAAGCTGTCCCGCGACATCACCATCGCCGCCAAGACGGGGACCCCCGACCCGGCCTCCAACGCCCGCCTGCGCCTGGCCATCACCAATGCCCGGGCCGAATCCATGCCCAAGGACAACATCGACCGGGCCATCAAGAAGGCCCTGGGCGGGGAGGCCGACAACTACGAGGACATCCGCTACGAAGGCTTCGGCCCCGGCGGCATCGGTCTGATCGTCGAGGTGCTGACCGACAACCGCAACCGCACGGCGGCCAATGTCCGCTCCACCTTCTCCAAGAACGGCGGAAACATGGGGGAAAGCGGCTCCGTGGCCTTCATGTTCGACCGGTTGGGCCAGATCACCTATCCGGTCTCGGCCGGGTCGGAGGACGCCATCATGGAAGCGGCCATCGAAGCCGGGGCCGAGGATGCCGAGAGCGATGCGGACGGCCACACCATCTACACCGCCTTCGAGGACCTCGGGACCGTGATCGAGGCGCTGGAAACGACCCTGGGGCCGGCCCGGTCCACGGCCATGATCTGGCGGCCCAAGACCCTGACGCCCATCGCCGGGGACGACTGCGGGACCCTGATGAAGCTGATCAACGCCCTGGACGACGACGACGACGTGCAGAACGTCTGGGCGAACTTCGACATGAGCGAGGACGACCTCGGCAAGTACGCCTCCTGAGGCGGCCCCCGGGTCGTCACAAGGGGACGCCCCGCATCCGCCAGGATACGGGGCGCGCCGGTCGGTCCCTCCGGCGGCTGGTCAGCGTCCGGTGTTCGGATCTCCGGCGGGGGTGACGTTGCGGGCAACGCTGCCGGGCAGGTAGGCCGGGCAGCGGGTCTGAAGGTCCGCCTGCGCCCGGGCGCGCCAGTAGGCCCCCTGGCGGGCCAGGCGCGACGCGTCCGCGTGGGCGGACTGGGCCAGGGCCAGGGCCAGCGGTTCTCGCTGGACACTGTCGGCCCCCATGGCCTGGTCGTAGACCGCCACCTGCTGGTCGAGCCCCTGGGCGAGCCCGGCACAGCGCGCCGAATTGATGAAGCCCACATCGGACAGGCGGCTGTCCGCGGCATCGGCCTGGGTGGCGGCCAGGACACCCGCCGTCAGCAGGGTGGCCGCGAACAGCAGCGGGGCGGCAGCGATTGCAGGTTTCATGTTCAGGATCCTTCTGTGCGGTTTGAGACAGCGGTTTGGCTTGGGTTACCGGCCGGTCCGTTTCGGCGGGAGCCTCGGCGGCGGGTCAATTCAACGCCCCCCTTTTCTCAAATTCACATCAGTATTTGAAGTTAAATCGCGGTCATTTTGCTCAATGACAAAGCCGTAACATTCTTCATTACATCATTTTCACAGAATTACATTCGAGTAATGTTTCAGAGCGACGCGGGATGGCGCACCGATTGGAACTTTGCTAGGGAACCTCATGGTCAATGCCCCGCCAGAACCCGTTGCGACCCCGTGCATCAAGGTGTGCATGGTGGATGGCGAAAGCGGCCTGTGCCTGGGGTGCTATCGGACCCTGCCGGAGATTGCCGGCTGGGCCAGACTGTCGGCGGACAGCCGCGCTGCGCTCATGCGGTCCCTCCCCACGCGCCGGGACCGGATCTCGCCGGACAAGCTCGGGCTGATCTGACCGATCTGTTCAATGAATTGCGCTTGAGGTCCCCGGGATTCACCGAATGCAAAGGTCGCTCCCGTAATCTGCAGTCAACGAGCAGAAGCCGGGACCAGGGCATGACGAATTCAGTGGGTGTGGTGGCGACGGCGGCGATCTGCGCCGTCCTGGTGGGCGAGATGGTGATGCACACCAAGGGTCTCGGGCACCTGAACATCCAGTATACGCCCCCCCAGACCGCCCAGGCAGCGCTCGCCGTGACCCCGTCGTCGAAGGCGACCCCGCCGTCGGCGGCCTATGTGGGCAAGGGCAAGGATGGCCACTACTGGGCCTGGGCGCAGATCGACGGGCACCCCGTCCGCGTGCTGATCGACACCGGGGCCTCCGCCGTGGCTCTGACCCCCGAGGATGCGCGGCAGGCCGGCGTGGACCTCGAGTTGCTGGTCTACAACCGCGATGTGAACACGGCGCAGGGCGTCACCCACGCCGCCGCCGTGACGCTGGGCCATGTGTCCGTCGCCGGCGCCGACGTGAGCGGCGTGGAGGCCCTGGTGGTTCCCAGGGGCCTGTCATCCTCGCTGCTGGGCATGAGCTATCTCGGGCGCCTGGAAGGGTTCGAGGCGAACCGGTCCGGGCTGATCCTGCACCCGTAGGGCCTGCACCCGCAGGGAATGGCCCGCCCCTATCCGGCGGGCTTGATGGATACCAGCTCGACCTTGAAGACCAGGTCGGCATTGGCCGGGATCGGTCCCACGCCCTTCTCCCCGTAGGCGAGATAGGACGGGATGTGGATCAGCCACTCATCCCCCGGCCGCATGAGCTGCAGCGCCGCCACCCAGCCGGGGATCAGCTTGCCCAGGGGGAAGGTCGCGGTCCCGCTCTTGTCGCTGGCGGAGCTGTCGAACAGCTTGCCATTGGTCAGACGCCCCTCGTAGCGCACGACGATCTCGTCCGCGCGGCGCGGATGGGCCCCGCTGGCCGCACCGGATTTCAGCACCTTGTAGCGCAGCCCGTCCATCGCCACGACGCCCGGGGCCCCGATCGACAGGGGATCCGCCGCCGCGCCGCCGGTCGCCGGTGCCAGGCCGGACTCGGCACAGGCCCCCAGGGTGAGGACAGCGGACAGGGCCGCAGGAATCAGCAGGCGCAGGGCCGGGGATGACATGGGAACAGTCCTCTGATGGCGATCGCGTCGGGCGATCCGGTCGGTCCCCGCCCCGCAAGGGACCCAGGACCGCTTGCGGCAAGCTCAGCAGAATCGGTGAAGATCTGCAAAACCTTATTGCGGGACCGGGTCGCCGGCTGACTCATCCCGCGGCCTCATCGGGCGCGAGCACGCGCAGGGACAGGGCATGGACCGGCCCCTTCAGCTCCTCGGCCAGGGCCGCGTTGACCAGTCGCTGGCGCTGCACTCGCCCCAGTCCGCGAAACGCCTCGGCAACCACAGTGACGGTAAAGTGGCTCTCCCCGCCCTCCCGGCTGCCGGAGTGCCCCTGATGGTGAGCACTGTCATCCACGACCTCGAGCACGGCCGGCGCGAAGGCCGTCGTCAGCTTGGCAACGATGGAATCCCGAACCTGGCCCACAGCCGTCTCCCGTTTGTCGCCGATATCGGCCGAATGCGGGTTTCAACCCGCAATTCTGCGCCGTCAATTCTTGAATGTGAAAACTTCGACCGCATACTGAGCCGATGAGTGAGGCCTTCCGATACACCCCGCGTTTTGTCGACATCCGCGTCCGTCCGCCAAAGCCGGACGAGGAGGCGATGGCGCAGGACGTCCTGAAGCTGAAGCCGGGGGAAAAGCCGTGTGAATGGCCGGGGTGCCGCACGGCCGGTGCCGCCAAGGCCCCCAAGTCCCGGGACATTCCCAACGAGCACTACTGGTTCTGCGTGCCCCATGCCGGGGAGTACAACCGCAACTGGGACTATTTCGCCGGCATGAGCGAGGCGGAGGTCCGCAAGGTCCAGGAAGCCCGCCTCACCGGAGACCGGCCCACCTGGGAATTCAAGGCGTCCCGCTTCAGTCGCGAGGCCGCGAGCTTTTCCGCAAAGGCCGGGACGGGTCAGGGCTATTCCGACCCCTTCGGCATGTTCGGGGCCGCCAAGGCCCGGGCCCGGGCGGAGGCGGAGGCGTCGGACCGGTTCCGCCGAATGGGCAAGCTGGAGCGCAAGGCCCTGGCCGAGCTCGACCTCGAGGATACGGCGGACTCCACCGTCATCCGGACAAAGTATCTCGAGCTGGTGAAGCGCTGTCATCCGGACACCAATGGCGGCGACCGCTCCACGGAGGCGAAGCTGCAGCGGGTGCTGAAGGCCTACAAGACCCTGAAATCCGCCGGGCTGGTGCAGTAGACCGGTCGGCCGGTCCGGGAACGGATCGTCACGTTTCCGTTGCGGCGCCGGTTTCCAACCCGTTCAATCCGCGCTAATCGGAACGCATGACCCTCGAAGCTCCCTCCGATCCGTTGCTCTCCATCGCGCCCGACCACAAGGTGTCGGTCCGCGAGGTGTTTGGCGTCGATTCCGACATGATGGTGCCGGCGTTCAAGACGCCCGACTCCCACGTGCCGGAGGTGGACCCGTCCTACCGCTTCGATCCGCAGACGACCCTGGCCATCTGCGCCGGGTTTGCCTTCGACCGACGGGTGATGGTCCAGGGCTATCACGGCACCGGCAAGTCGACGCACATCGAGCAGGTGGCCGCCCGGCTGAACTGGCCGCTGGTGCGGGTGAACCTCGACAGCCATGTGAGCCGCATCGACCTGGTGGGCAAGGACGCCATCGTCCTGAAGGACGGCAAGCAGGTCACCGAATTCCGCGAGGGCATGCTGCCCTGGGCCCTGCAGCGGCCCATCGCCCTGGTGTTCGACGAATACGACGCCGGTCGCCCGGACGTGATGTTCGTGATCCAGCGGGTGCTGGAAGTTCAGGGCAAGCTGACCCTGCTGGACCAGAACCGGGTGATCCGGCCCAATCCGTTCTTCCGCCTGTTCGCCACCACCAACACCATCGGCCTGGGCGACACCACCGGCCTTTATCACGGCACCCAGCAGATCAATCAGGGCCAGATGGACCGCTGGTCCATCGTCACCACCCTGAACTATCTCGCCCACGACGCCGAGGCCGACATCGTGCTGGCCAAGTCGCCGAGCTATGACACGGTGGAGGGCCGTCGCACCCTGAACGCCATGGTCCGGGTGGCGGACATGACCCGCAACGCCTTCATGAACGGGGACATCTCCACGGTGATGAGCCCGCGGACCGTGATCACCTGGGCCCAGAACGCAGAGATCTTCGGCGATGTGGGCCTGGGCTTCCGCCTCACCTTCCTGAACAAGTGCGACGAGCTGGAGCGCCCCACCGTGGCGGAATTCTACCAGCGCGCCTTCGGGACCGACCTGCCGGAGAGTGCGGCCCGGGTGAAGGTGGCCTGATCCATCCGGCTAGCGGGGCGGTGCCTCCGCCGCCGCGGCGAGGACCGGCAACACCTTTGGCGTGTCACGGATGCGATCTCCGCTCCAGCCCGGCTGGCGCTTGAGCCACTCGGCGTCCGGCGCAAAGCTCTTCGCCGCGTGGCTGAGGGCATCGACGGCAATGCTGCGCCGGCCCGTCTGGGCGATCAGACCGCCCACCGCGCGGACATCCCACACCTCGAACGGTCCCCTGGAGTCGAGACCCGTAGCCGCAAAGACATAGGCCTCGGCCGGCTGGCCCCGATACTGGCAGGAGAACCGTGTCTCCCCGGCCTTGACGAGGGTCCGGGCCGGCGGCGGGCCGTCCGCTCCGGCCAGGGCCGACGAGGCATCGGGCAGGGACTGTCCGCCGAGGGGCGTGACCTGGTCACAATGTCCCCCGAGCTTGCCCCGGCCCCACTCCGCCGCGAAGGCCTGGCCCTCGTGGTAGGGGGACACGGTCAGGGCGCGCCCCTCCCCCGGCATGTAGATGCGCCCCTCCGTGAGGCCGGCATCCGCCAGCGCCGTCGTGGGCGGGGTGAAGTCGGGAATGTCCGGATCGCCGATGAAGAGTTCCGCCGAGCCATCCGGGGCCGAGGCCCGCAGCCAGGGCCGCACCTCTCCGGTCGTGAGGCGGCGCAGTCCCCCCTGGGCGGGCCAGCCCTCCGGCAGTTCCACGGTGAAGGCATGCTCCGTCGGCTCCGCATAGGGGGCCCAGTGGGTCTGGTCCGGTGCCAGGTGGGCGGCGGGGGCCTGGGATCCCCCCTGACCCGCCTCGTCCTGGCGGGAGCATCCCGCCGTCGCCAGCAGCACGGCCAGAAGCAGTGACAGGCCTGCCGTCCCGGCCACCGGCGTCCTGCATCCCCCCCTGACCGCATCCATGGTCATGCTCCCCCAGCCTGGACGAGATTAAGGCCCCCAACCGGCACCAGTGCAAGACCTGCGGCAAGGGGTCCCTTGCCGGATGCGCACGATCGGCCTACCGTCGACCGGTAGTTCTCCGGGGGGCCGCGCGCAAGCGGCTGAGAGGCGGGTGATCCCGCGACCCGCGAACCTGATCCGGGTCATGCCGGCGGAGGGAGGGAACAGCAGGGCGCACCGCCACGGGCGGGCCCTGCCTGTTGCCACCGGATGCCTCTGACCTCCTGTCCTGTCCGAGAGGCGACCATGAACGCTCCCGTCAATCCCCCCGTGATTCCCGTCGGCGAGGTTCCCACCGGCCCCATTCCCGGCAGCCGCAAGATCCACGTCCCGGGTGTGCTGTATCCGGAGCTCCGGGTCCCCTTCCGCGAGGTCTGCGTGCACGAGAGCGCCGGCGAGCCGCCGGTGACCATCTATGACCCCTCCGGCCCCTATACCGATCCGGAGGCCACCATCGACCTGCAGCAGGGCCTTCCCCGCGCCCGGGAAGCCTGGGTCCGCGCCCGCGGCGACGTGGAGGAGATCTCCGCCCGGCAGATCCGGCCGGAGGACAATGGCCGGGTATCGGACGCGCTCAGGGTACCGGAATTCCCGACCCATCGCCCCGTCCTGCGGGCCACCGGCGGCGCGGCCGTCACCCAGCTCGACTATGCCCGCCGGGGGATCATCACCGCGGAGATGGAATATGTGGCCATCCGCGAGAACCTGCGCCGGGAGATGATCCGCGAACAGATCCGCGACGGCGAGAGCTTCGGCGCGGAGATCCCCGAGGTGGTGACGCCGGAGTTTGTCCGTGACGAGATCGCCCGCGGCCGGGCCATCATCCCCGCCAACATCAATCACGGCGAACTGGAACCCATGGCCATCGGCCGCAACTTCCTGGTCAAGATCAACGCCAATATCGGCAATTCCGCCGTCACCTCGTCCGTGGGCGAGGAGGTGGAGAAGATGGTCTGGGCGATCCGCTGGGGCGCGGACAATGTCATGGACCTGTCCACCGGCCGCAACATCCACAACATCCGCGAATGGATCGTCCGCAACAGCCCGGTCCCCATCGGCACCGTGCCCATCTACCAGGCCCTGGAAAAGGTCGGCGGCGTGGCCGAGGACCTGACCTGGGAGGTCTATCGCGACACCCTGATCGAGCAGGCGGAACAGGGGGTGGACTATTTCACCATCCATGCGGGCGTGCGCCTGCCCTACATCCCCCTCACCGCCAAGCGGGTCACGGGCATCGTCTCCCGCGGGGGGTCGATCATGGCCAAGTGGTGCCTCGCCCATCACCGGGAGAGCTTCCTCTATGAGCGGTTCGACGAGATCTGCGACATCATGCGGGCCTATGACGTGTCGTTCTCCCTCGGTGACGGCCTGCGCCCCGGTTCCATCGCCGACGCCAACGACGCCGCCCAGTTCGCGGAGCTGGAGACCCTGGGCGAGCTGACCCACCGGGCCTGGGCCAGGGGCTGCCAGGTGATGATCGAGGGGCCCGGCCATGTGCCGATGCACAAGATCAAGGCCAACATGGACAAGCAGCTGAAGGTCTGCGGCGAGGCCCCGTTCTATACCCTGGGGCCGCTCACCACCGACATCGCGCCGGGCTATGACCACATCACCTCGGCCATCGGGGCGGCCATGATCGGCTGGTTCGGCAC
>DAINBM010000048.1:0-11307 GCA_036732965.1 Caulobacteraceae bacterium
CGCAGCTCGCTCCGGTGGGGGGCGGCAACGCCACGGCGGCGCACGAACGACAGTCGCGTCTTTCTCCCACCGGCCAGGCATTCAGCCGGTTTCCGGGCTATCAGCGGTCCGGTGACCTCTATGACCTGAACGCGGGCGCGACCTGGGAGATCGACCTGTTCGGCCAGCTGCGGCGTCGTGCCGAGGCCGCGCGGGCCGATGCCGCCGCGGCCGAGGCCGGGCGAATCGGAGCCCGTCTCACCGTCGCGGCAGAGACGGCCGATGCCTATATCCAGATCCGCGGCCTCCAGCTGCGTCTGGCCCGGCTTCGCGAGCGGATGGAGGACGCGACCCTGGTCGAGCAGCTGACCGAGGAAAGGTACGCCGCCGGCATTGCCTCCGATACCGACCGCCAGCAGGCCCGGGCGCAGGCCGCCCAGACCCGGGCAATCGCCCCGCTCTACGAGGTGGCGCTGGAAGCTCAGCTCAATCGGCTCGATGTTCTCCTCGGCCGGACGGCGGGGAGCTCCCGCAAGGCGCTGACGCCGCTGGGCCCCCTTCCCTCCCCACCCCGCATTGAGCCCGGGGATGGACCGGCAGACCTCCTGCGCCGCCGTCCGGATCTGGTGGCGGCCGAGCGCCGGGTGGTGGCGGAAAACGCCCGGATCGGCGCGGCCATGGCCGACTACTGGCCGAAGATCACCCTGTCGGCCCTGCTCGGATTTGAGTCCACCCAGGGCGGACAGCTGCTGACCGGACCGGCCGGGCTGAGCGCCGGTCAGGCCGGAGCCGCGTGGCGCCTGTTCGATTTCGGGCGGGTCGATGCGGAGGTGAAGGCCGCCCGCGGCCGTCGCGCCGAGGCCCTGGCCAACTGGAAGCAGGCGGCGCTTCAGGCCGGCGCGGAGGTCGAGGACGCCGCGGTGTCCCTCGTCCGGCGGGAGCAGCAGGCCGCCGCCCTCGATCGCGCCCTGACCGCGGCGAGAGCCGCCGAATCGACGGCGCGGGACGCGGCGGTGGCGGGCGCGACCTCCCGGATCGAGCTGGCGCAGGCCCAGTCCCAGAGGCTTCTGGCGGAAGATGCCGCACTGGAAGCCCGGACCGAAGCCGCCCGGAGTGCCGTGGCCCTGTGCCGGGCCCTCGGCGGCGGCTGGAAGGGCTGATCGGGCGATACCGAGGGCAGGTCTCGCAACAATTGCGTGACGGTGCGGTGCCGGACATTGACTCCAGCCGACGGGACCGTGTCTTAACCGCACTGGCATCCCGGACGGCGATCCCCCAGACTAGGGCGGGACAACGGCCCGGACCGGGCCTTGAGTCTGTGAGACTGGGCGCTTTGGGCGGATTGAACCGATGAAGAGCAGACACGTCCTGTCCTGCCGGGCGGGAATGGAAACCTTCGGATCCGGGCGGAAGCCGATTCGGACCCTGGTCCTGTCGCTGCCGATCCTGGCCGTCAGCCTTTCGGCCTGCGGGTCGAAGCCGCAGGCGCCACCTCCGCCGCCCCCCACGGTGACCGTCGCCGCCCCGCTGATCAAGCGGATCGTGGACTGGGATGACTATGTCGGCCACTTCGAGGCCAAGGACAGTGTCGACATCCGGCCCCGGGTCAGCGGCTATCTGGTCTCGGTGGCCTTCCGGGACGGAGACTTTGTCCGGCAGGGGCAGACCCTCTTCCAGATCGACCCCCGCCCCTACGAGGCGGTGCTGGCGGCGGCGACGGCGCAGGTCACACGGGCCACCGCCACCCATGACAACACCGCTGTGGAGCTGAGACGGGCCGAGGCGCTCTATGCTGCCAAGGCGATCAGCCAGCAGGAGCTGTCCACCCGTCAGGCCGCGGAGGCCCAGGCCCGGGCCGATCTGGCGACCAGCGAGGCCCTGCAGCAGACCGCCCGGCTGAATGTCAGCTTCACCCGGGTCACGGCACCGATCAGCGGCCGGATCTCCGACCGCCGGATCTCGCCCGGCAATCTCGTCAATGCCGACCAGACGGTCCTGACCACCGTGGTCAGCCTGAACCCGATCCGCTTCGTCTTCACCGGGGCCGAAAGCGTCTATCTGAAATATCAGCGTGCCAACGAGAACGGCTCGCGCCCCTCCTCCCGCCGGGCCCCCAACCCCGTGGAGATCCGCCTGCAGGACGAGCCGGACTATCGCTGGAAGGGGCGGATGGACTTCGTCGACAATGCCATCGATACGGGCTCCGGCACGATCCGCGGCCGGGCCGTGGTGGCCAACCCTGACAACTTCCTGACGCCGGGCATGTTCGGGCATCTGCGGCTGCTGGGCTCCGGTGCCTATTCGGGCATGGTCATCCCGGATCAGGCGATCGTCACCGACCAGTCGCGCCAAGTGGTCTACGTGGCCGGCGCGGACGGCATCATCCAGCAGAAGATCGTCGAGACCGGCCCGCTGATCGACGGCCTTCGCGTGATCCGCCACGGCCTGTCCACCACCGACCGGGTGGTGATCGACGGCGTTCAGCGCGCCAAGCCCGGCCGCAAGGTCAAGGCCGTGCCCGGCAGCATCTCGCCACCGCCGCCCACCAACGGCCCGCGGCCGAGCCCTGCCCAGCTGGCCCCGGCCCACTCCGCCACCAGTGCCGCGTCCGTGAAGTGACGGCGGGCCGATGAAGATCTCCCATTTCTTCATTGAGCGGCCGGCCTTCGCCGTGGTGGTGGCGGTGCTGATCACCCTGGTGGGGGCCATCGCCTATCCGGGACTTCCCGTCGCCCAGTACCCCCAGATCGTGCCGCCGACCGTCAGCATCTCGGCGAGCTATCCCGGCGCGTCGGCGGAACTTCTGGCGGACTCCGTCGCCGGGCCGATCGAGCAGCAGATCAACGGCGTCGACGGCATGGACTACATGTCGTCCGCCTCCACCGGTGACGGTCGCCTGACCATCACCGTGACCTTCAAGCTGGGCGTGGATGTCGACAAGGCCCAGCAACTGGTGGAGAACCGCGTGGCGGCCGCGCAGCCGGGGCTGCCGGACACCGTGCGCCAGATCGGGGTGGTGGTCCGCAAGTCGACCCCGGACACCCTGCTGGCGGTCCATCTCTACTCACCGGACGGGTCGCTGGATCAGCAGTACATCGCCAACTATGCCGGCATCCACATCCGGGATCGTCTGCTGCGAATTCCGGGAGTCGGAGACATCGGCAGTCGCGCCGCCCGGGACTATGCGATGCGCATCTGGATCGATCCGGACAAGGCCGCAGCCCGGGACCTGACCACCGACGAGATCGTGGCGGCCCTGAAGTCACACAATCTCCAGGTCGGCGGCGGTGTCGTCGGCGCGGCACCGTTCAGCACCCAGCCCGGTGCCTTCCAGATGACCGTGGAGACCCAGGGCCGCCTCGACAAGCCCGAGCAGTTCGCGGACATCATCATCAAGCGCGATGCCGCCGGACACATCACCCGGGTCCGGGACGTGGCGCGAGTGGAGCTGGGGGCGCAGGACTACACGGTCAATGCCTACATGTCCGGCTACCCCGCCGCAGCCCAGGGGATCCAGGCCCAGCCCAACGCCAATGCCCTGAACACCGCGGACATGATCCTGGCGACCATGAGGGAGCTGAAGAAGGACTTCCCGCCGGGGCTGGACTACAAGATCATCTACAACCCGACCGAATATGTCCGCGCCTCCATCGACGAGGTGCAGAAGACCCTGCTGATCGCGCTCGGACTGGTGATCCTCGTGGTTCTGCTGTTCCTGCAGAGCTGGCGGGCCGCGCTGGTGCCGATCATGGCCATTCCGGTCTCCCTGGTGGGCTCGTTTGCGGTGATGGCGGCCTTCGGGTTTTCCCTGAACAGCCTGTCCCTGTTCGGCCTCGTGCTGGCCATCGGCATCGTGGTCGATGACGCCATCGTCGTGGTCGAGAACGTGGAGCGCCATCTCCGGGAGGGGCTGACGCCCCGCGAGGCCGCGCACAGGACCATGGACGAGGTGGGCGGTGCGCTGGTCGCCATCGCACTGGTGCTGGTGGCGGTGTTCGTCCCCACGGCCTTCCTGTCCGGCATTTCGGGCCAGTTCTACCGGCAGTTCGCCCTGACCATCGCCACGGCGACACTGATCTCGCTGATCGTCTCCATGACCCTCTCCCCCACCATGGCGGCCTTGATCATGCGCCCGCACAACCACAAGCCGCCGCGCGGCCTGCTGGGCCGCTTCAGTCGCGTCTATACGGACCGCTTCAATGCGGGCTTTGACGGCCTGAGCCGCTTCTATGGGGTCGTGACGACCCGGACGGTCCGGGCAGGCGGGCTGATGATCATCCTCTATGTGGGCCTCCTCGCGCTCACCGGCTGGCGCATCGGTGCCACGCCCACCGGCTTCATCCCGGCCCAGGACCAGGGAAACTACCTGGTGGCCGTGCAGTTGCCGCAGGGGGCCTCTCTGGCCCGCAGTGACGTGATCGTCCGCGATCTGGTCACCCGCATCCTGAAGGTGCCGGGGATCAAGGCTGCGTCGGTCTATGTGGGCACCGATCCGGTGACGCAGGCCAATGTCTCCAATGCCGGCCAGATGTACGTGATCCTGGACAGCTTCGAGAAGCGGGCAGCGGAGCACCGGACCAGCGACAGCATCCTTGCGGCGGTCAAGAAGGCCGTGGCGCCGGTGGTCGGGGCGGATGTCCGCGTCCTGCCTCCGCCCCCGGTCCGCGGCATCGGCAGCGCCGGGGGCTTCAAGCTGGTGATCCAGGACCAGTCCGGTGCCGGTCCCCGGGCCCTGGAGCAGGTGGCCAATGCGGTCGCCGAGGAGGCCCGGAAACAGCCCGCCATCGGCAGTGCCTTCACCACCTTCAACACCCGGACCCCGCGGATCACGGCGGACATCGACCGGGACAAGGCCGAGATGCTGGGCGTGCCGACCGCGTCGGTCCTGTCGACCATGCAGACCTATCTCGGATCCACCTTCGTCAATACATTCAACCTGTTCGGCAAGACCTTCCAGGTGCTGGCCCAGGCGGAATATCCCGCGCGGCAAGATGAAGCCGACATCGCCACGCTTCAGACCCGCTCTGCCAGCGGCGGCATGACGCCGCTTGGAGCGGTCATGTCGATCCGCCACACTACCGGCCCCTATCGGGTCCTGCGCTACAACCTGTTCCCCGGGGCCGAGGTCCAGGGCGACACGGCCCCCGGCTATTCCACCGGCGAGGCCCTGAAGGCGATGGAGGAGGCGGCGCAACGGGTGATGCCGGCCGGATTCAGCTATGAATGGACCGAGCTGGCCTATCAGCAGAAGCAGGCTGGCAACACCGGCGGCCTGGTGTTCGTGCTGGCCGTGGTCTTTGTCTTCCTGCTGCTGACGGCTCTCTACGAAAGCGTGACCCTGCCGCTGGCCGTCATCCTGATCGTGCCCATGTGCCTGCTGGCCGCGTTTGCCGGCGTCAATCTCATGGGGCTCGACAACAACATCCTGACCCAGATCGGTCTCGTGGTCCTGATCGGCCTCGCGGCCAAGAACGCGATCCTCATCGTCGAATTCGCCCGTCAGGCGGAGGAGGATCAGGGCATGGACCGATGGGCGGCCGCGGTCGAGGCGGCACGGACACGCCTGCGGCCGATCCTGATGACCTCCCTCGCCTTCATCCTGGGGGTCGCCCCCCTCGCCTTCGCCAGCGGAGCAGGCGCCGAGATGCGCCAGGCGCTTGGTGTTGCCGTGTTCTTCGGAATGCTTGGGGTGACCTTCTTCGGCCTGGTGTTCACACCGCTCTTCTATGTGCTGTGCCGTCGGCTGTCCCAGCACATCCCCCAGCCCCGTCTGAGGAAGTCCAGGCCGGTAACGGAAGGGGGCGACAGGCCATGACCACCCGCGCCCCGCGCAGAACCGCCGCCGCCCTGCTGGCGCTTCTGGCGATCCTCCCTGCAGGATGTGCCCCGGGCCCGGACTATCGGCCGGCCCTGGATCATGAACCGGTGCCGAGGGCCTTTGTCGCGGCGAACCCGGCGATCGTGTCGTCGGACCCCGTGGCGGACGACTGGTGGCGGCTTTACCACGACCCCGCCCTGGACGCCCTGATCCGCGAGGCTCTCACGGCCAACACGGATCTTCGGGTCGCCAGTGCCAACCTTGCCCGTGCCAAGGCTGTCCTCAGCGAAGCCCGTGACGGGCTCTTCACCCCCGCCACCCAGACCGCCCTGAGCACCACGGAGGGGCGGTCTGCCACCTCGAACCTGCTCGCGTCGCTGGCCGGGCAGAAGGCGAAGGCGGGGCCGGCGGATTCGGCCAGCTTCTCCGCCAGCTACGAGGTGGATCTGTTCGGCCGTCTGCGCCGGGGCGTCGAGGCGGCCCGCGCTGACGCCGAAGCGGCCAAGGCAGCCCTGGATCATGCCCGCGTGGCCGTGGCCGCCCAGACCGCCACCGCCTATGCGGAGGCCTGCGCCTATGGTGCGGCTCTGGCCGCAGCCCAGACCAGCCGCGACATTGCCCGCCAGACGGCGGAGGTGACGCTCACCCGCCGCAACCTCGGTGCGGCGTCGGACTTCGATGTCAGCCGGGCCGCAGCCCTTGCCAGTCAGGCCGCTGCCACGGTTCCGGCGCTGGAAGCGCAGCGGCGTGCCGTACTGTTCAGCCTGGCCGTGCTCACCGGCCACCCGGCGGAGACCGACCTTCCCGCCGCCCAGGCCTGCAGCCACCCCCCGCATCTGGGGACCCTCCCCCCTGTGGGGGATGCCTCCGCCCTCCTCCGCCGTCGCCCGGACATCCGCGCCGCAGAGCGCCAGCTGGCGGGGGACACCGCCCGTGTGGGCGTGGCCACGGCCCAGCTGTTCCCGGTCATCAGCCTCGGCGGCCAGATCTCCGCAGCGGGCGCAACGCCGGACAAGGCCCTCCGTTATGCTGGAACCGCGTTCGGGGTCGGGCCCGGGCTGAGCTGGAGCGGGCCGAACATCCTGGCCGCCCGGGACCGCGTGCGGGAATCCAGCGCCACGGCGCGGGCCTCCCTGGCCCGGCTCGACGGCACGGTGCTGCAGGCCTACCGGGACGTGGAGACCGCGCTCGCAGGGCTCGACGGAGTGCGGCAGCAGACCGCAGCCCTGCGCGCCGCCCGCGACCAGCAACGCGCCGCGGCCGCCCTGGCCCAGCGTCGCTATGATCAGGGCGCGGCGAGCTTTCTGGACCTGCTCGACGCCCAGCGCAGCCTTCAGCTCGCCGAGAGTGACCTGGCGGCGTCGGACCTGCGCCAGTCCGATGCCGAAATCGCGCTCTTCCGCGCCCTCGGTGGCGGCTGGCAGACAGCCCCCGCGGTGCGGGACCCCAATTTGGGCCGGACGCCCTGACCCCTCGGGTAACTCTGCCCAAAATGGGCTGTCATAATCTGCGCCCATTTCAGGCGAAGGCCTTCGGAGCCCCCTGAGCCGGTCGCTCATCCCTTGCCCCCTGGGTGCAACCGCCAACACGTCGGGGTTCGGAGCGGACTCGGCCCGCGCAGAACGCAAGGCCGCGACCCGCGGCCGTCCGACCGGGACGCGCAGCGCAACACTCTGAACTTCCATCACAATTTTGATAATAATGATCCGGAAAAACGCGACTTACTGACAAAGCCCCAATAAACACATATAATTTTTGTTAGTTATAAATATTGCAGTCATTCCTATTTTGGCACATTCGACGATCTGACAATTTCGATCTACATCCCAATGACGCAATGTTGGGAGCTGCAGTCATGACGACTTGCGATGAGATCCTGAATAAGACCGGACTACTGACGACATATCTGGAGCGCCGCGCGGGCCTGATCCGGTACTTCACAGCCAGGACAGGATCCGCTGAGCTGGGTGCGGACATCGCCCAGGACATCGCCACCCGGATCATGGAACTGGGCGACCAGGCCGTGGCCGAGATCCGGCATCCGGTCGCCTTCCTGTATCGGGTGGGTGCGAACCTGATGCTGGACCGCGCCAAGGCGCGGCAGCGGGCGGCCGCCCGAGACCAGGAGTGGTCCAGCCTGCAGGCCAGGACGTCGGCCATGGAGCCGGTGGCGGACCTGCCGGCGGCCGATGACGCGGCGCATGCCCGGCAGCGGATGGGACAGGTCCTCGCCATTGTCGAGACCCTGCGCCCACAATGCCGCCGCGTCTTCCGGCTGCACAAGCTGGAAGGCCTGTCCCACGCCGAGGTCGCCGCCGAGCTCGGAATTTCCAGAAGCGCCGTGGAGAAGCACATCAGTCACGCCCTGCGGACCCTCCTGAGCGAGTTGCCGTAATTCACGCTCCTCGAGAGATGACAAATTTTCAAATTCGCCTGAGGGAGGAGCGGTCCGGCGTCGTCTGACCCCGAAATCCCTCAGGACGAGACATGCGACAACCTGCCCTGCCCCCCCTGGATGCGCGAACCCTCGCCGAGGCCGAAGCCGTCGCCTGGTCTCGACGCCTGACGCAAGCCGACCCGTCCGAGTCCGACATGGCCGACTTCACCGACTGGCTGCTGGCGTCATCGCATCATTCGGATGCCTGGGATCGGCTGCAGGTGCTTGAGGGAATGCTGACGTGGATGGCGGATGATCTATCCGGACATCCGGATCAGTAGCCAGGCCACACCACCGCCCAGGACCAGCCCGACCAGCAACGCCCAGACACGCGCGGGCTGCAGGGCTGCACTGCGGTCATCCAGCGGCTTCTTCCCGTCGATCATGGCGCGGATCAGATTCTCGCGCTTGAAGATCGCATAGAAGCCGATGGCCGCAAGATGCAGGCTCACCAGCCCCTTCAGCACGTCGAAGGACAGGCCATGCCAGCGCGAGGCCATTCGGCCCGTGTCGTAGTCCACCAGACTGGCCAGGGGACCGGACTCAAGCCCGTCCGTGTCCACCGCGAACAGGCCGAGACCGACGATCGCGGCGGTCAGCGCCAGAAGCAGGACAACGCTCCAGCCGCCCATCGGATTGTGCCCCGCGGACAGCCCCTCGGGTACCGGGCGTCCCGTCATCAGGCTGCGGGCATAGGCGAGGACCCGACGCGGCCCCCGGAGGAAGTCGGCAAAACGGGCCGTCGATCCGCCGAACAGTCCCCACCAGAGGCGGAACACCACCAGACCCGCCGCCAGCGCGCCGACCGTTCGGTGCAGGGATAGCTGGCGGGTCGAGATACTCCACCAGGCCAGACCGATCAGGACGACAAGCCCCCAGTGGAACAGCCGCGTCGGAAGATCCCAGATGCGGACGCGGCGCGAAGCCGACATGGGCCTAGTGTTCGTCCTTGGCCTTGAACGCCTCGTGGCAGGCCTTGCAGGTCCCGCCGACGGCCTTCATGGCCGCACCGGCGGCCAGCAGGTCTCCCTTCTGGGCCGCGAGATTATAGGTATGGGCCGCGGCCGCCAGATCCCCGGCAGCCTTGCGGAACGCGTCAGGCTTCGCCCAGATATCGGCCTTGGCTTCCGTCTTGACGCCACTCTCCGGACCGGAGCCCGCCGGGAAATGGCTGGCCAGCCGGGGAGCTTCGGCATCGAGGATGGCAGCGAACTTCTGAATTTCCGCAGCCGACGGAGGCTATTTCTTGAATTCCTCCCCAGAGCCCTTGGCCGCCTTGCCGAGCACATGGAAATAGTCCTTGCGCGCCTTGACCACGGCGGCGGCGTCTTCCGCGAAGGCCGAACCAGCCACCGCCATCACGGCCAGGGCCGCCAGAATCCCGAGGGACGTGTTCCGTGTCATCCGCGCAAGCTCCATAGATCCGCCACCGGCGAGGGGCGACCGCGAACGGTTCGCCCCTTAGCCCGCCAACGGATGTAGTCGTCATCATCGACGGTTTGATGTCAATCCGGGCGGAGGGATCAGCCGGCCAGCCGGGCCACGAGGGCGTGATACTGGTCCCACAGGGCCTTGGGCAGCCGGTCACCGAACCGCTCATAGCCGGACGGGATGGTTGCCGCCTCCTCATGCCAGACCTCGCGGTCCACCGACAGCAGGGTCGTCAGCTGAGCGTCCGTCAGGCCGAGGCCGGCGACGTCGAGGGACCCGCGGGTGGGCAGACGGCCGATCGGCGTGTCCTGGGCCTCCGCCTTGCCCTCGAGGCGCTCCACCACCCACTTCAGGACGCGGCTGTTCTCGCCGAAGCCCGGCCAGACGAACTTGCCGCGCTCGTCCTTCCGGAACCAGTTGACGAAATAGATGCGCGGCAGTTTCGCGGCGTCATGATCCCGGCCCAGCTTGAGCCAGTGGGCGAAGTAGTCAGCCATGTTGTAGCCGCAGAAGGGCAGCATGGCGAAGGGGTCCCGGCGCAGCTCGCCCACCTTGTTCTCCGCGGCGGCCGTGCCTTCGGAGGCGACGTTCGAGGCCATGAACACCCCGTGCTCCCAGTCGAAGGCCTCGGTCACCAGAGGCACGGCCGAGGCACGACGCCCGCCGAACAGGATCGCCGAGATCGGCACCCCCGCGGGATCTTCCCATTCCGGGGCAATGATCGGGCACTGGCCCGCCGGCACGGTGAAGCGGGAGTTCGGATGGGCCGCCGGCTCGCTGGATGCCGGGGTCCAGTCCCGGCCGCGCCAGTCGATCAGATGATCCGGCGGCGTGTCGGTGAGGCCTTCCCACCAGACATCCCCGTCGTCGGTCAGGGCCACATTGGTGAAGACGCAATTGGCATAGAGGGCGTCGATGGCGTTCTGGTTGGTGGCCCGACCGGTGCCCGGCGCCACGCCGAAGAAGCCCGCTTCGGGGTTGATCGCATAGAGCCGGCCGTCGTCCCCGAACCGCATCCAGCAGATGTCGTCGCCGATGGTCTCCGCCTTCCAGCCCGGCAGGGTGGGCTGGAGCATGGCCATGTTGGTCTTGCCGCAGGCGCTCGGAAAGGCTGCGGCGATGTAGTGGCAGGCCCCGTCCGGCGCGGTGAGCTTGAGGATCAGCATGTGCTCGGCCAGCCAGCCCTCGTCCCGGGCCATGACCGAGGCGATCCGCAGGGCGTAGCACTTCTTGCCCAGGAGGGCATTGCCGCCATAGCCGGAGCCGTAGGACCAGATCTCCCGGCTTTCGGGGAAATGGACGATGTACTTCTCCTCGTTGCACGGCCATGGCACGTCCGCCTGCCCCGGTGCCAGCGGCGCACCCAGGGTGTGCACGGCCGGAACGAAGAAGCCGTCCTCCCCCATTTCCTCGAGGGCTGCGCGACCCATCCGGGTCATCACGCGCATCGAGATCGCCACATAGGCGCTGTCGCTGATCTCCACGCCCAGCGCCGAGATCTTCGAGCCCAGCGGCCCCATGCAGAAGGGGATGACATACATGGTCCGGCCCCGCATGGCCCCGCGGAACAGACCGTTCAGGGTGGTGCGCATCTCGGCCGGATCGACCCAGTTGTTGGTCGGGCCCGCATCGGCCTTGTCCT
>DAINBM010000049.1:0-11162 GCA_036732965.1 Caulobacteraceae bacterium
TTCCGGCGTGATCTCGTCGCAGTCGAGGAAGCTGTTGTAGAGGTCGCCAATGTCGCCGGGCTGGCGGCTGAAGGCGATCTGCTTGGTCAGGCCGGCGCCCAGCGAGTCGGTGCGGGCGACGATGATGCCGTCCTCCACACCCAGTTCCATGAAGGCGTAGCGGCAGGCGCGGATCTTGGCGATGAAGTCTTCATGCGGAACCGTGACCTTGCCGTCCTGGTGGCCGCACTGCTTTTCGTCGGAGACCTGGTTCTCGATCTGCAGGGCGCAGGCGCCCGCTTCGATCATCTTCTTGGCGAGGAGATAGGTGGCTTCCGCATTGCCGAAGCCCGCATCGATGTCGGCGATGATCGGCACCACATGGGTCTGGTAGGAGTCGACGGCGTTGAGCAGGGCCTGTTCCTTGGCCGTGTCACCGGCGGCCCGGGCGGCGTCGATGTCGCGGAACATCATGCCCAGCTCCCGGGCGTCCGCCTGCCGCAGGAAGGTGTAGAGCTCCTCGATCAGGGCCGGGACCGAAGTCTTCTCGTGCATGGACTGGTCGGGCAGGGGGCCGAACTCGGACCGGAGCGCCGCGATCATCCAGCCCGACAGGTAGAGGTAGCGCCGCTCCGTCGAGCCGAAGTGCTTCTTGATGGAGATCATCTTCTGCTGGCCGATGAAGCCGTGCCAGCAGCCCAGGCTCTGGGTGTAGTTGGCCGTGTCCGCGTCATAGGCCGCCATGTCCTTGCGCATGATGGCGGCGGTGTAGCGGGCAATGTCCAGCCCGGTCTTGAAGCGGTTCTGCAGGCGCATGCGGGCCACGGCCTCGGCGCTGATCCCGTCCCAGGTGCCGGTCTTCGACTCGATGAGCTTGCTGACTTGGAGGATATGGTCCTGGTACGGCATCAATTCGGTTCCTGCAGGCCCTCTTCGGGGCGGAAAGACGTGGTCCACCGCGGGTTCCGCGGACGGTCGGATGGGGTGGGGCCGATCCGGGGATCAGGCGTGGCGGGCGACGGCAATCTGCTCGGCGGCGATGCCGAAGCGCACGGCGGCGCGGCTGGAGTGCTCCGCCGAGAGGCGCTTCCATTCCGCCTGGGCCTGGTCGCGGGTGTCGAACGGACCCTGCACGATGGACGCGCCGTTCTTCACCGAGCGGAAGGCGAGGCACTCATATTCGCCGCCGATCACCCAGTAGCGTTCCTGCGTGGTCATGTTCATCTCTCCCGAGGGGGCTGACACCGTTGTTGCGATGCAAGATACGGCGCTCGCCCGCCGGTGCCGAACGAATTGAGGTTGCATTGTCGTATTGTGACTCAAGGCATTCTGTAAAAATATGACAATGTGACAGTCCGGGGAAAGTGCCGACCGGTGCACGACGGCCCCTTGACGCCGACGCGGCTTGCCGTTGAGTCGCGCCATGACACACGACTCCCCCGCCGCATCCTCCGTGCCCATCTCAGCCGCCGACGACACGACGCCGAAATTCCTCAGGGCCCTGGCCGGGGAGCGCTTCGACCGCCCGCCGGTGTGGTTCATGCGGCAGGCCGGACGCTATCTGCCGGAGTACCGGGCCCTGCGGGCCCAGTCACCGGACTTCATCGCCTTCTGCCTGAACCCGGAGGCCGCGGCGGAGGCGACGCTGCAGCCCATGCGCCGCTTTCCGTTCAGCGCGGCCATCGTCTTCGCCGACATCCTGCTGCTGCCGCAGGCGCTGGGCCAGAAGGTGTGGTTCGAGACGGGGGAGGGGCCGAAGCTCGGCGAACTGCCGCCGATCCACGTGCTGGAGTCTCATGTGGCGACGGCGGCGGACCATCTCAGCGCCGTGGGCGAGACCCTGACCCGGGTCCGGGCAGCCCTGGCCCCGGACCGGGCCCTGATCGGCTTTGCCGGTGCGCCCTGGACCGTGCTGACCTACATGCTCGAGCGCGGCTCCAGCAATCGCGAGGCGGCGCGATCCTATGCCTGGACGAACCCGGCGGAGGTGGACGCCCTGCTGGCCGTGCTGGTGGAGTCCACCGCCCTGTACCTCGCCATGCAGGTCAGGGCGGGGGCCCAGGCCCTGCAGCTGTTCGAAAGCTGGGCCGAGGGGCTCTCCCAGACCCAGTTCGAGCGCCTCGTCATCGCGCCGCACCAGGCCCTCATCGCCCGTCTGCGCGGTCTGGGCGTCACGGTGCCGATCATCGGCTTCCCCCGGGGATGCGGTGGCCTGGCCAGGCTCTATGCCGAGCAGGTGGAGACCCAGGCCGTGGCCCTGGACACCTCGACGCCCATGGCACTCGGCCGGGAGATACAGGCCCTGCGCACCATCCAGGGGGCTCTCGACCCGCTGGTGATCCGCGCCGGCGGCCCCGGACTGGACCGGGAGGTGGAGCGTCTGCTGACGGCCTGGGGGGATGGCCCCTATGTGTTCAATCTCGGCCACGGCATCCTGCCGGACACCCCCATCGCCCATGTGGAGCAGGTTCTGCGGCGCGTCACCGGCATGTGACCGGCCAGATCCGCGGGTCGCGGAATCGCGCCGATGGTCCTCGAGCGTCCCGGGTTGTCGTCACCTGGGAGCTCTGGTGCGGCGATCAAGCCGCGGAGAGGGGGGGCGGTCGCGTCCCGTCCCTGACGTCCACGTCCGATCCGGCCACCAGGGTGCGGTGGACCGGACAGTGATTGGCCACCTCCAGCAGACGCGTGCGTTGTGCCGGGTCCAGGTCGCCGAACAGGGTCACGGCCACGTCGAACCTGTCCCGCAGACCGGGGCGCGGCGACCCGTCCGGGGCCGGGGGGAGCGGTCGCCGGGAATGGGTCACCTCCACCAGCACCTGGGCCAGGGGCCAGGCCTTGCGTTGTGCGAACAGGCGCACGGTCATCGAGGTGCAGGCCGACAGGGCCGCACACAGCAGGTCATAGGGGCCGGGCCCCGTGCCGCCGCCGCCGAGGTCTCCCGGCTCATCGGCCAGGAACTGATGTGGCCCCAGCTCGATCCGGTTCTGCAGAAACCCGATACCGGTTTCGGTGGCACGGGCGCCGTGGGTGTCCGACGGTGCGGGTGTCGGCTCGGTCGAGGTGGGCATGGGCAACTCCGATGCGGGGAACGTGCTGCAGGAGATGGGGTGCCGATGGCGCGTTGTCAGCCGCGGCCGTGTCTCCGTTAACCCTTTCGATTGAACTGTCACACCGACAGGATAGGGTGCGGGACTTCCGGGGAGATGACGCGCATGGCCAAGGGCAGGGCATCACATTGGCCGAGGATTGGCGCAGCGGTCGCAGGCCTGGGCCTGCTCCTGGCCGCAGCTGTGCTCGGGCTGACCCTGTGGCTGCCCAGCAGCCCTGTTGCCCGGGATCTTCAGGCGACGCTTTCGGACAGGCTGGGTCGTCGGGTGGAGGTCACCGGGGGCGTGCACCTGACCCTCTGGCCGATCTTCGGGGTGGAGGCGCGGGGCTTCAGCGTCGGCAACCTTCCCGGCGGGCAGTCGGCCCACCTGGTCGAGGCCGATGCGATCGACGTGGGCATCGCCCCTCTGGCCCTGCTGTCCGGACGGATCGAGATCCACCAGATCGGGCTCACCGGGCCGCGCATTCATCTGGAGAAGCTGGCGGACGGGCGGGTCAACTGGCTGCTGGGCCGGACCTCCGCCGATCCCGCCTTCCACACGCCGGACTGGATCAAGGACATCAGCGTCGACAATCTGTCGATCCGCAGCGGCCAGATCGCCTATGCGGACCTCAAGGCCGATGGTCGTCAGGCGCTCGACCGGATCAATGTCACGATCAAGCTGGCGGGTCTCGACCGGCCGGGCACCGCCACCGGGGACTTCGCCCTGGACGGGGAGGCCGCCAAGATCGACCTGACCCTCGACCGTCCCCGGGCCCTGCTGAGCGGAGGCGCGAGCCCGGTCCATCTGAGCCTGGACAGCAAGCCTCTGATGCTTCGCCTCAACGGGACCGGTGGGTTCGGCGGAGGCCCGCTGGCCGCGGATGTGGACATCAGCGGCCCCTCCCTGCGGGAGCTGGCCCGCATCGCCGGCAAGCCCCTGGCGCCAAGTCCGGGTCTGGGGATATTCCATGTCACGGGCCAGCTGCTTCGCGACGGCCCGGTGATCCGGCTGCAGCAGGCGAAGGTCGCGATCGACCACCTGCGGGCGTCCGGCGATCTGGTCATCGACACAGGTCATTCGCGCCCGCAGGTTTCCGGGGACATCCGCATGCCGGACCTCGATCTCAATCCCTATCTGGGTCCCGAGCAGCCCTTTCCCGCCAGCTGGCCCAGGACCCCCATAGGTCTGGACGGCCTGCGGGCCTTCGACAGCGATCTGAGCATCTCCGCCGGACGGGTCCGCTTTCGTCGGATCGTGGCCACACAGACCCGCCTGCACGCCGCCATCCAGGATGGCACCGCCCATGTCCGGCTTGAGCGCATGGCCTTGTACGGGGGCAGCGGCAGTGGCGAGGTCGTGGCCGCCGATGCCGCGGGGGGCGGACACTACGGGGCCCGGTTCGAGCTGACGGGTGTGTCCGTGAAGACCCTGATGACGGATCTGGCGCAGATCGACCGGCTGGACGGGCAGGGGCGGATCAGCCTCAACCTGACCGCGTCGGGCGGCAATGTGGACGCGCTGATGCATTCCCTTGCGGGGCGGGCGTCGCTGGATCTGACCAACGGTGCTGTGACCGGCGTCGACATGGCGGCGGTGTCGAAGAGCATCGCCACGGCCCTGTCCGGTCAGGCGATCGGGCCGAATGCCCGCACGTCCTTCTCGACGGCCGGTGGATCCTTCGTCCTCTCCCGGGGCGTGGCCGCCACGCGGAACCTGTCCCTGATCGGCCCGGGCGTCGGCGTCAGTGGCGTGGGGTCCATCGACCTCGGCAACCGGGCGCTCGACATGGCCATCAAGCCGCAGGGCGGGGTCGGGGGCGGTCGCAGCCGGCTGGACCTCGGCGCGGTGCCGTTCCATGTCCATGGCCCCTGGACCCATCTTGCCTATGAGCCTGACCTGGGTGGCGTGGCCCAGCGGCTTCTCGGCCAGCAGGTCGGTGCCCTGACCGGAGACAAGGGGGGGGGGCTAGACGGCCTCTTGCAGAGCCTCGGCGGCGGCTCTTCGGCACCGCCCGAAGCCCCGCCCGCGTCATCGGGCAAGTCCGGTGCGTCCCCCCGACCGGCCAAGCCGTCCCGGCCGGACGTGGTGGATCTGCTCGGAGGATTGATCCCTCACTGAGCGGGCGGACCGCCCGCACCGTTTCGTGGGGGCCGGGGAGGCCGCCGAGGATCGATCCGGTCCGGCATGCATTTTTAGGCTCAATTTGGCCGCCTTGTCCGGGTTATGCTCCGGAAACGTCCTGAATTGGAGAGGTCTGCATGTCCAAGCTTTCAACATTCGCCGTCTCGGTCGCCGCGCTCGCCGTCGGTGCCGTCAGCCTGGGTGGGTGTGCCACGACCGATTTCGTCAACAAGCAGGTGGCCGGGGTCAATTCGCGGGTCGACGCCAACCAGGCGTCCATCTCCGCCCACGACGCCAAGCTGGCCGGTCATGATGCCCGCCTCGGCGAGATCGGCAAGACGGCCCAGGATGCCCTTTCCCGGGCGCAGGCGGCGGGCAAGCTGGCCGAGGGAAAGTTCCTCTACCAGACCGTGCTCTCGGACGACTCGGTGAAGTTCCCCGTGCGGGGGAGCGATCTGTCGGATGAGGCCAAGACCCGTCTGATGGATTTTGTCCAGAAGCTGAAGACCGACAACAAGAACGTCTATGTCGAGATCCAGGGGCATACGGACAACACGGGCTCGAGGGAGGTCAACAAGCGCCTCGGGGCCGAGCGGGCAGAGGCTGTCCGGGCCTTCCTGAACCAGAACGGCATCGCCCTGAACCGGATTGCCACGATCTCCTATGGCGACGAAAGCCCCGTGGCGTCGAACAAGACCCGTGCCGGTCGGGCCCAGAACCGCCGGGTGGTGATCATCGTCCTGAACTAGTCGCGGTCCGGGCGTCACCGGTCTGCGGGTTCGGTCCGCCGGGTCCGGCTGCGCGGGGCACGGATCACCGGGCTTGCGGCCGGGTCACCACATCCGACCAGTGCCATTCTCCCTGCCCCGGGCCCGGTCCTAGACCGAGACGGGCACCGCCGTTGGAGATGCTCAGCAGCACCAGGCCGCGAACGGTCTGGCGACGGCAGGCTTCCGGGGCAAAGGCCACCTCCCACATGATCGCTTCGCGGACCGCGGCCAGTCCGTTGCCGTCCTCGCCCCGGGCCTGCATCCAGCTGCCGTTCCACACCAGCACGGCCCGGTTCCCCAGGTCCCGCAGGGCGGATTGGACAACGGGATCCTTGCGAAGGGCCGCCTGGACCATGTGCGCCATGTTGCAGTCCCCGCCGCCTCCGGCGCCGGACTCGGCGGACGTCGCGCCGGCAATCTCCTGCTCGCTCAGTCCGGGACCGAAGCCGCGGGCCGGCGTCGTTGCTACCGGCAGCGGGGCCGGGTGAGGATGGGCCACGACGGTTCGAGCCAGACGTCGGGCGGGCAGGGCCTTGGCCGGTTGCGGCTTCGCTGCCGCGGCGGCAGCGGGCCGGGGGGGCAGCTCGGGGGCCGGATCGTGTCGCGGGGCGGGGACCAGTGCCACTTCGAAGGCGGGAGGCTCCACCGCCGTGGGGGCCGCCGGCAACCAGCCGAGCCACAGCACGAGGGCGAGGCCGGCATGGAACAGCAGGCTCGCAAGCGTCGTCAGGATCGTCCCGACCCTTTGACCCCGGGACTTGCCGGTCATATGTGCGTCGCTGGCTGCCATGTCCTCGCCGTCAGGCCACCACGGGCCGACGTCAGCATTATGGCGCAGACAGGGTTGCGGTTCGGTGAGCTCAGCGGGCCTGAGCGCGCTTTTCCGCCCCATCGAGGGTGATCTTCAACGCCGCCAGCGTCCGGGCCGTGGCGGCGAGGTCGGCAAAGCTGACATCGGCCAGCATCTCTCCGCGGACCTTCTGCAGGGCGGCCTCTGCCACGCCCGCCATGGCACGACCCTGATCGGTGATGTGCAGGGTCTTGGCGCGCTTGTCCGCGGGATCGTCCCGGCGTTCCACCAATCCGGCACCGCAGAGCTGGTCCAGCAAGCGGACAAGGGACGGTCCCTCCAGGCCCAGGGCCTCGGCCAGCGCCCCCTGACGCATGCCGTCACCACTGCGGGCAATGTGCAGGATCGGGACCGCGCGGGCATCGGTGAGGCCGTGATCCGTGAGGCGGCGGTCCACCTCCCGGCGGTAAAGACGGGCCACACCGATGAGTTCGGAGGTGATGCGCTGCTGGAGCTGGTCTCGGGGGTCTGCCATGTGCGATCGCTAGCTTGCTATGGTTAGCAAGTAGGTAGCTATTGGTCGCGAATCAAGCGCCATGGGAGCCATGGCGACAGATTGTCGACGCCGTCTCGCGCGGCCCCTTCGGATCAGATCAGATTGAGAAAATGCAGGCTGGTTCCGGCGAGGAGGCAGATCGTCGACAGACCGATCAGCCGGGCGGTGCCATCGGCGCGGCTGCGGCGACGCGGCGGGGCCGAGGTCGCGTCCGGACCCGGACACACGGTGGATGCCGTGGAGAAGGCCGGCAGTCTTGTGCTGGTAGCCATGGGACAACTCCTTCCGTCAGATTGCGGTACAACCGGCCTCCCGCCCTGCAAGTCGGGTGCCACGCCGCGCGACCGGCTCCATCGTCCGCCGTAACGCCGACGAGGTGGGCGTCATCCGAGGCCAGATGGGACTCCGGCGACGTCGTGCGGTCGGTTGGGGTGGGCGAAGCTCACCGACGTCTTCACGGCATGAAGTCCCGTTTACCTGGGATTAGCCCTCTGCAGGGCGATTTTCGCCCACCTGAGCCGGCAGGAAGGGCCCCCCGGTGGCCCAGTCGAGCCACTCGACCAGATGGACCACCGGGGTCCGGGTGTGGGTGCCGATCTGGGTCATGCAGCCGATGTTGGCGGATATCACCCAGTCCGCCGTCAAGGCCTCGAGGTGGGCGGCCTTGCGCGCTCCGAGCTTCCGGGCCAGTTCGGGCTGGGTGAGGCTGTAGGTTCCCGCCGAACCGCAGCAGATGTGCGCCTCTGCCGGTTCGACGACCACCGCACCGGTCCGTTGCAGCAGGCTCCGGGGCGCAGACCGGATTCCCTGGCCGTGCTGCAGCGAGCAGGGGGACTGCCAGGCCACCCGACGGCCGCGGGCCTCCGGCCGGATCGGCAGGTCTGTCCAGCAGCGGTCCAGCAGTTCGCTCACATCCACGGCCAGGGCGGCGACCCGGGCTGCGCGCTCCGCCCAGACCGGGTCATTGCGGAACATCTGGCCATAGTCCTTCAGGGTGGTGCCGCAGCCGGAGGTGGTCACCACGATGGCGTCGAGGGGCGTGTGCTCGAGCACCCCGCACCACAGGGCGATCTGCCGTCGGGCGAGGACGCGCGTCCGGTCCGACTGTCCCAGATGGTGCGGCAACGCCCCGCAGCACGTGGGTGCCTCCGGCTGCACCACGGACAGGCCGAGCCGGCCCAGCAGCCGGAGCGCCGCCGCGTCGATCCCGGGGTTCAGGACCGGCTGCACACAGCCCTTCATCAGCCCGACCCGCAGGCGGGGGGGCGCGACCGGGGGCGGGGATCCCTCGGTCGTGCGCCGGGGGAGCTGCGCGGGAACGGCCTCGATCAGTCCCCTCAGCCGCCCGGGGGCCAGGGCCGCTAGGCCCCGCACCGGCGCGGCGAGGCGGAGCAGCAGGGAAAACAGCCAGGATCGTGTCAGGACACCGGTGACCAGCCGGCGGAACAGCCGGTCGGGCAGTGGCCGGCGATGGTGGGTCTCGATATGGGCGCGGGCCTGATCCACCAGATGCATGTAGTCCACCCCGGACGGACAGGTGGTGGCGCAGGACAGACAGGACAGGCAGCGGTCCACATGCCGCACCGTCGCGGCGTCCGGTGCCCCGCCCTTTTCCAGCATGTTCTGGATCAAGTAGATGCGGCCGCGGGGACTGTCGGCCTCGTCCCCCAGCAGCAGATAGGTGGGGCAGGTGGCGGTGCAGAAACCGCAGTGCACGCATTTGCGCAGGATCGTCTCGGATCGGGCGAGGTCCGGGTCCGCCGCCAGCTGGTCGGGGGTGAAGCGGGTCTGCATCAGGCACCTCCGGGCAGACGACCGGGATTGAAGATCCCGTGCGGATCGAGGGAGGCCTTGATCCGCCGGGTCAGGGCGGAGACCCCCGGCGACATGGGGGCAAAGGCTGGTGCCCGGTGGGTCCCGGGGCGAAGCACGGTCACATGGCTGTCCGCGGTCACCGCGCCGACGGCCCGGCGCAGGCCGTCCACCCCCTCCGGCGTGTCCGGTGCGACGGCCAGCAGCACGCTGCCGAAGCCGTCATACTGAAGATGGCTGACCCCGGCGATGCGCAGGGCGGCCCCCACGGCTGCGGCCCGGGCCGGGGGGATGACGATCCGGCAGATCGCGCCCGGGTGCGCCGCCAGAGCCCAGCCACCCCCGATGGCGGACCACAGGGCCGTGCAGGCGGGACCGTCCAGTCGATGGCAGGTGGCGCGTGCCGGGTCCCGACCGAGGGCGTCGCTGGCAGCCGTGACGGAGGGGGGCACGCCCTCCAGCCGGAGGACGACCGCCGCCTTTCCGCGCTCGATTTCGGGCGCGAGGTCGGGGAGCAGGGTCCGCGCCTGCGAGGGGGGCAGCAGCGCCCCGGCACTCACCGGGCCCGGCAGGGCCATGGCCCGGCACAGAAGCGCTAGCCCCGCCTCTTCGGACAGGCCGGTCAGGACGAGGCTGCAGCGCACCTGCGGGCCAGGCATCACCTTCACCGTGATCTCGGTCATGACGCCGAGGGCACCGAAGGATCCGGCCATCAACTTCGGCAGGTCGAAGCCGGTGACGTTCTTCACCACCCGCCCCCCGCCCACAATGGCCTCGCCCCGGCCATTGATCCCGCGGAAGCCCAGCAGGTGATCCCGCGGCCCTCCGGCCTTCAGCCGCCGCGGACCGCCGATCCCGACGGCCATGGCACCGCCGAGGGTGCCCAGTCCCGCCGGTCGCCCGGACAGGGGGCCGAAATCCGGTGGCTCGAACGCCAGCTGCTGGCCCCGGGCGGCGATCAGGGGGGTGATCTCCGACAGGGGGGTGGCGGCCCGGACGGTCAGGACCAGCTCGTCCGGCTCATAGGCGACGACGCCGGTGAGGCGCGTCAGATCGAGGACGGCATCGGCCGTCACCGGATCGCCAAGGCCCACGCGGGTGCCATGGCCGCGGATCTCGAGCCGGGTCCCGTTCCCGACAGCGTCGGCCACCATCGCCGCCGCTTCGGCCTCGTCGACCGGACGCCATGGGGTGAGGGGCGGGCTCATGGGTCAGAACCGCGGCAGTTCGGGGAAGCGCAGCGCGCCCCCGCGGACATGGACGCGACCCATCTCGGCGCAGCGGCACAGGCGGGGAAACACCTTGCCGGGGTTCAGAAGCTCGTCCGCGTCGAAGGCGCACTTCAGCCGCTGCTGCTGGACGAGATCGGCCTCGGTGAACTGGAAATCCATCAGGTCGCGCTTTTCCACGCCGACCCCGTGCTCGCCGGTCAGCACGCCCCCGACCTCGACGCAGAGCTTCAGGATGTCCGCGCCGAAGGCCTCGGCCCGCTCGGTGTCGCCGGGGATGTTGGCGTCATAGAGGATGAGCGGATGCAGGTTGCCGTCGCCCGCGTGAAAGACATTGGCCACGCGCAGGCCGTGGACCGCGGACAGGTCGTGCATCCGCGCGAGCACCTCGGGCAGGGCGCGACGGGGAATGGTGCCGTCCATGCACATGTAGTCCGGCGAGATCCGCCCGATGGCGGGGAAGGCGGCCTTGCGTCCGGCCCAGAAGCCCAGCCGCTCGGCCTCCGATGTGCTGGCACGCACGGAGGCTGCACCGGCGGCCCGGGCGATGTCGAGCACCGCATCTGCCAGATGTGCCACCTCCTCGGCCTCGCCATCCAGCTCGATGATCAGCAGGGCCTCTGCATCGAGGGGGTATCCCGCATGGACGAAGGCCTCCGCCGCGGCGGTGGAGGCCTTGTCCATCATCTCCATCCCCGCCGGAATGATCCCGGCGGAGATCACCGCACCGACGCACCGGGCCGCATCGGTCACGCTGTCGAAGCCCAGCAGGAAGGCCTGCTGCGTCGCCGGTCGGGGCAGGATGCGCAC
>DAINBM010000050.1:0-11034 GCA_036732965.1 Caulobacteraceae bacterium
TCCTCACCCTGACGAAGGTTTCGGATTTCGAGCCCACGAAGGACTCCGGGTCCCGCACAACCGCGCGTCATCCTGAGGAGGGCCTGCACGGCCCGTCTCGAAGGACGCAGGGGTCCCCGTCAGTTCAGCTGCGGACGCCGCCGCAGCCGCGCGAGACGACGCAGACGCCGCCAGAAGCGGGTCTTTTCCGGCTCGGGATAGGGCTGGAGGTTGCGGATGAACTCCTCCGTGCAGGCCCGCCAGGAGAACTTCTCCGCATAGGCCCGCACAGCGGCGCGGTCGATCTTCAGGGCCTCGCGGCAGGCGGTGGCCAGATCCTCGTCACAGACCCCGGCGCCTGAGCCGGGAATCAGGTCGATGGGGCCCGGTGCCGGATAGGCGGCCACGGGCGAGCCGGTGGCCATGGCCTCCAGGATCACCAGGCCAAAGGTGTCGGTCAGGGACGGGAACACGAACACGTCCGCCGCCGCAAAGAACCGCGCCAGCTCCTCGCCGAAGCGGGACCCGGCGAAGAAGGCGTCGGGATAGCTGGCCTGCAGCGCCTCCCGGGACGGGCCGTCCCCCACCACCACCTTGCTGCCGGGCAGGTCCAGGGCGAGAAACGCCTCGATGTTCTTCTCCACCGCCACCCGACCGACATTCAGCCAGATCGGGCGGGGCAGATCGCGGATCTCGGGGGGCAGCTCGTCCTTCGGCCGCGGCCGGAACAGTTCCGTCTCCACGCCGCGGGACCAGGGGGACAGGTTGCGGAACCCCTTCTTCTCCAGCTCGTTGCGGAAGCTTTCCGTGGCCACCATGATGCGTCCCGACGGACCGTGGAACCAGCGCATGAAGGCATAGCCCACCGCCGTCGGCACCGGCAGGCGAGCGGAAATGTATTCGGGAAACCGCGTGTGATAGCTGGTGGTGAAGGGCAGCTTCCACTCGAGACAGATGCGCCGGGCGGCCAGACCGATGGGACCTTCGGTGGCGATGTGGATGGCCTCGGGCTCGAAGGCCTTGAACCGCTCCTGGATCGCCTCGTAGGCGTTCAGGGCCAGCCGGATCTCCGGGTAGGTCGGCATGGGCACGGTCTTGAACTGGTCGGGAGAGACCACCTCCACCTCATGGCCCAGGGCGCGGCATTCGGCGATGGTCCGGGTCAGGGTGCGGACCACGCCGTTCACCTGAGGTTCCCAGGCGTCTGTCGCCAGCAGGATGCGCATCAGGCGTGCCCGGCCACGGCCACCGCCGGAGCCGGCTGTCCGATCGTGTGGGTGGCCCCGACCCAGGAGATCAGTTCCAGGCGGCCGTCGAAATGTTCGACCAGGGCCGTGCAGCTTTCGACCCAGTCTCCGTCATTGATGTACTCGATGCCGCCGATCAGCCGCATCTCGGCCTTGTGGATATGGCCGCAGATCACGCCATCCACCCCGCGGCGGCGGGCTTCGTCCGCCACGGCGGCTTCAAAGTTCTCGATGAACTGCAAGGCGTTCTTCACCTTCACCTTCACGAAGGCCGACAGGCTCCAGTATCCGAAACCCATCCGACGACGGACAAGATTCCACGTCGTGTTCAGGCTCAGAAGCGCCCTATAGGCCCAATCCCCGAGGAAGGCGAGCCATTTTGCGTGGTTGATCACCCCGTCGAATTCGTCCCCGTGGGTGACCAGATAGCGCTTTCCCGCCGCGGTCTCGAAGATGGCGTCCCGGGCCACGATCACCCCGCCGAAATGGACCCCGCAGAAGTCCCGGACCCGGTCGTCGTGATTGCCGGGAATGTAGATCACCTGCGTTCCCTTGCGGGCCATGCGCAGGACCTTCTGCACCACGTCATTGTGCGACTGGGGCCAGTACCAGCCGCTCTTCAGCTTCCAGCCATCGATGATGTCGCCCACCAGATAGAGGCTCTCGCACTCCATCCCGCGGATGAAGTCGAGCAGGATCGCGGCCTGGCAGCCCCGGGTGCCCAGATGGATGTCGGACAGGAAGACGGTGCGATACCGGCGCACCGGCAGGGCATCGGCAGGGGCTTCGGCCGGTGGGGGAAGGTCGGTAGGGGGGATGGGCAAGGCGCCTCACCTCTCGCGCGGACAGGCCGCCGATGATCATCCCGGCAACTGGTCGATGGCTAAGGCGATTACATGACGACCGTGTGACGAATTCCGGCGGACATGCGGAACACTTTGTTGCACAAGGGGTGGTAACGTCGGCCGGTGTCCCCGAACCACCGGCCGGACCGCTGAACGACGCGCCCGCAACACCATGACCGACGAGATGTCCGACACCCCCGCCCCTCCGGCCCGTACCGCCGCCGACAGCCGCAAGTCCCGCCAGACCCGCGCCCGGATCCTGGAAACGGCGCAGCGCCTGTTCGCGGAGATCGGCTATGCGGCTGCCACCAATCCCCGCATCGCCGAGGAGGCGGGCCTCACCCGCGGCGCGATGCTCTATCACTTTCCCACCCGCGACAGCCTGGTGGCGGCGGCCGTGGACTATATCCAGGCGGCCCGCGGGCGGCTGTTCGAGGAGGCCGTCACCTCCGCCCCCCATGGGGCCGACCGGACAGACCACGCCATCGACAGCTACTGGCGGCTGCTGCGGTCGGCGCCGTTCGTGGCCTTTGCCGAGCTGGAGGCGGCCGCCCGGACCGACGACGTGCTGCGCCAGCGACTGATCCCCGCCCAGGAGGCCTTCGACCGGGCCCAGGTGGGCGAGCATCTGTTCGATCTGGTCCAGGCGGGCGAGGGCCCACGCTTCCAGGCCAGCCGGGACCTCGCCCGCTTCGTGCTGGAGGGCCTGGCCCAGGCGCATCTGGCCTATGATGCCGACGGGCGGACGGAGCGGCTGCTGGCCATTGCCAAGCGTGCCGCGCGGATGCTGAACCGCAAGGGGGGTGGGCAGGATCTGTGGGAGGATTAGGCCGCGCGCCCCTCACAATCCCTGGCGGAAGCGGATCATGGCCACGGGCGGGCCGGTGACGGCGTACTGTTCCTCGAACAGCACGGGCGTCGTGTTGCGCGGGCCCGCCCAGTCGGTGCGGCTGCGCCGGCGTTCCCGGCTGAAAGCGTTGCTCAGCTGCAGCTGGACGGTCTGCCGGGGGCGGGGGCGGTAGATCCAGACGAGGTCGACCTGCGGCTGAACATCGGTGACGCGCACCTCCTCGATCCGCCAGGTGGGGGTCCGGCCGCCGCTGTAGAGGTCCACCTCCCACGAGGATTTCAGCTGCGGCGCGTCATTGGTGAGGCTGACCACGGCACGAAAGGGTTTGTCGCCGGAGATGGCCCGCGACAGGTGCGTGGTGGGATCCGTCACCCGGCTGCGGACCCAGGTGAGGTCGGCCTTGAACTGGCCCCCGCTCAGGCCGATGCCCGAGAGGGGAAGGGTCAGGGCCGCCAGCGCCGTGTCCCGCGCCCCGTTGCCGATGTTGCCCGGGGCGTCGACCCCCTGGACCGGGATCACGTCCAGCACCTGTTCGATGTCCGCATGGCGCAGGGTGAGGCCCACAGACCCATTGCCGAACACCTTGCGCTCATAGGCCAGTTCCGTCCGCCACTCCCGCTGGGGTTCGAGATTGGCATTGCCGCCATTGATCTGGCCGCTGACGAGATTGGCGGAGGTGGCGAAGTCGGCGAAGTTCAGCTGTCCCACCACCCGTTCGAAGGTGACCCGCAGCTGGTCCACCGGGTTCGGCGTCCAGGTCAGGGCCACTCGGGGCTTGGGAAAGCTGAAATGGGCCGACTGGGCGCTGTCGCCCGACTGGCTGAGGGACGAGGCCTCGATGCGCCCGCCGGCCTCCAGCTGCACGGTCGGCCGCAGCCGCCAGGACGCCACGGCAAAGGCCTCGAAGCGCTGCTCCTCCACCCGGATATTGGCGGACGGCAGGGCCACCGGCACCCCGTCCTGGGCATAGACCGAGGCGGACTGCAGGAAGTTGTAGACCGCCTCTCCGCCGCCCTCGAGGCTGAAGGTCGGGCCGGGCTTCCAGTTCAGCTCCACCCGGCCGATGGATTCCCCCGTCCGGATCAGCTGCCGGTAGCGGCCGAGCGACCCCTGCACGACATCGCGGGCCCCGAAGCTCTCCGTGCCCAGTGCCTGCAGGGCGACCAGCTTGGCAACCACGTTGTGGCCGAGGCCGAAGGCATAGTCGGCGCCGAGCTCCCCCTTGCGGTTGCGGTCCTGCTGGTTGGCAGAATCCGTGCGCAGAGCCCCGCCCTGGGTCAGGTCGGTGACGTGGTCGTCCTCGTTCTCCCGGAAGGTGTCGTAGTCGAGGGCAAGGTTCAGGTGCCCGATACCCCCGCGCCAGGGGGCCTGGAGGCCGGTACGGAAGGTGGCCCCGTTGTCACCGGTCTCCACCTTGACCCCGGTGCGGCTCTGCAGCGGCCCGCCGGGAAAGGCGGTCATGGTGGCGGTGCCCTTGCCCTGGTCGTCCGGCGGGTATTGGTAGAGCACCAGGCTCATGGTGAAGGACAGCTGGCCGTCCCGATGCTCCAGCTCGGCCCGGCCGGAGGCCAGGCCCCGCCGGTCGCCGAGGGCCCGCCCCACCGCCACAAGGCTGACATCGGTGCGCGCCGTGGACTTCAACACCACATTGGCCAGCACCGTGCGGCCCTGCATGTCGATGCCGGGCGCGCCGCCGCGGATGATCTCCACCCGGGCCACGCTGGCGGCGGGGATGCGCTGGAGCACGTCGCGCAGGCTGTCGGCCTTGGAAGGGGTGCGCTGTCCGTCGATCAGCACATTGCCGGCGGACCCCGCATAGCCGCGCACGCCGTCGCCGGTATCCACCGTGAAGCCCGGGACCCGCTGCAGCAGGTCAAGGGCCGTGCTGAGCTGGGCCCCGACGAAGAAGGCCGCATCATAGACCGCCACGTCACTCGTGGCCGCGGGTGCGGGTCCGGTCACCGAGGGGACGGAGACCGCGGCTGCGGGCGGGAGCGGAGGCAGGGACGCAGGGGCCATCGCGATCCCTAGCGTCCGGCACCCCCGGCTGGCAAGGCGTCCCGACCGGTCCCTCCGGATTGTCAGGCCAGGGTGGCGCCGTTGCTGCGGGCCAGCCGGGCGAGGTGCCGCGCACTGGGCTTGAGGGTCCGTTTGAAGGTGTTGCGGTCCACCGAGACGATGCCGAACCTGGGGCGATAGCCCTCCAGCCACTCGAAATTGTCCATCAGGCTCCAGTGGATGTAGCCGCGGACGTCGATCCCGTCCTTCAGGCACCGGCGCAGGCCGCGCAGGGCCTCGTCCGTATAGCGGATGCGCTCGGCATCATCCTCGGTGCCGATGCCGTTCTCCGTCACGATCACCGGACAGCCGGTCTCGCGGGCGGCCTCGCGGATCGTGGCCTCCAGGGCCTGGGGCCAGTATTCGTAACCCATCTGCAGGGTCTTCTCGAGGTTGGGCAGCCGCCCCTCCGGTCCCAGCCGGGTGCGGGTATAGGTCTGCACGCCGATGAAGTCGTCCCCCTTCACCGACGCATAGAAGGGTCGGCGCGCCTCATCGAAGATGTGATCGCGCAGGGCCTCGCCCCCGGGGCCGGCCACCAGCTCGGTCAGGGCGAGCGTCAGGCCCACCGGCAGGTGGGGACGGTTGGCCTTGATCGCCGCCCGGGCCGCCTTGTGCCCGGCGATCATCCCGTCCCGGGTCTTGATCACGTCGCCGATGCCGAAGCCCGACCACTGGGTGGTGCCCGCCGCCTTCGCCGCGAGCATGGCCAGAAGGTCCTCTCCCGGCACGGGCTTGTCCAGCCGCTCCCCGTAGGCTTCCATCGGGCCGTTGGGCTCGTTGATGGTGCAGACCGAATCCAGCACGTCGCCCATGGCCCGGGTGATCCTGTCCGCATAGGCGGCGAAGCGATCGGGGGTGGAGGCCTGGTGCCATCCCCCCGATGCCGACAGCCAGCGCGGTGCGGTGAAGTGGTGGAAGGTGGCCATGGGCCGGATTCCGTGCCGGCGGCAGAGCTCCACCATCCGTTTGTAATGGTCGAGTTCCGCCTGGGAATAGAGGCCCGGCTCCGGTTCCACCCGCGCCCACTCGATGGAGAAGCGATAGGTGCCGAGGCCGAGCTTCGCCACGATGGCGATATCCTCGGCATAGCGGTTGTAGCTGTCGCAGGCGTCGCCGGATGGCTCGGCGAAGGGGGTGCCCTTCAGATGCTCCAGCAGCCAGAAGTCGGAATTGACGTTGTTGCCCTCGATCTGGTGAGCGGCGGTGGCAACCCCCCACTGGAAGCCCCTGGGAAAGGCCTGTCCGGCCCGGGCGGCCGCGGTGGCGGGTCCGATGGCGGATCCGGCGGCACCAAGCCCGGCGGCGAGGCCCGCCATGGTGAAATGTCTGCGATCCATGGCCGTCTGGTCTCCCCGTCCTTCGCCTCTGTCGGGCGTGGCCGCAGTGTTCTACCGGCCACGGCAGATGGCAAGGGGAACCGGGGTGTCGTGACGCTGGGTCAGGCTTGGCGACGGGGTGGGCTTGACGCAGACTTGGCCCAGGACCCCCCTCGGAGGACAGATCGATGGCTGCCAAGCTGCCCCGCGCCTGCATCATCGGCGCCGGATGTTCGGGCTTCACCACCGCGAAGCGGTTGAAGGACGAGGGCGTGCCCTTCGACTGCTTCGAGATGTCCGACGATGTCGGCGGCAACTGGTACTACAAGAACCCCAACGGAAAGTCGGCCTGCTATCAGAGCCTGCACATCGACACCTCCAAGTGGCGGCTGGCCTTCGAGGACTTTCCGGTGCCTTCGGAGTGGCCGGACTTCCCCCACCACAGCCAGCTGCTGCAGTATTTCCGGGACTATGTGGACCATTTCGGCCTGCGTCCCTTGATCACGTTCAATACCGCCGTGACCCGGGCGGAGCGGGATGCCGACGGCCTGTGGCAGGTGACCCTGTCGACCGGGGAGACGCGGACGTACGACGTGCTGTTCATCTGCAACGGCCACCACTGGGACCCGCGCATCCCCGACTATCCCGGCCATTTCGACGGGACCGCCTTCCATGTGCACAGCTATCGTACCCCCTTCGATCCCGTGGACGTCCGCGGCAAGACCGTGGTGGTGGTGGGCATGGGCAATTCCGCCATGGACGTGGCGTCCGAGCTCGCCCAGCGGCCCATGGCGGGCAAGCTGGTGGTCGCCGCCCGCCGGGGCGTGTGGGTGCTGCCGAAATACATGGACGGCAAGGCGGCGGACAAGGCGGTGCTGCCGGCCTGGATGCCCCGCAGCCTGGGCGTGGCGCTGGCCCGGCGCAAGATCAAGAGCGCCATCGGCCGGATGGAGGACTACGGCCTGCCCAAGCCCGACCACGAGCCCCTGGAGGCGCACCCCTCCGTCTCCGGGGAGTTCCTGACCCGGGCCGGATGCGGCGACATCAGCTTCAAGCCGAACATCAAGGCCCTGGAGGGCCGCCAGGTGCGCTTCGAGGATGACAGTGTGCTGGACGTGGACGTGATCATCTATGCCACCGGCTACAAGATCAGCTTCCCGTTCCTGACGGACCCGAACCTGCAGCCGGACGCCGACCACCGGCTGCCCCTGTTCAAGCGGATGATGCGCTCCGGCGTGCCCAACCTGTTCTACATGGGTCTCGCCCAGCCCCTGCCGACCCTGGTGAATTTCGCGGAGCAGCAGACGAAGCTGGTGGCGGCCTATCTGACCGGCCGCTATGCCCCGCCCCCGGCGGCGGAGATGGACCGGATCACCGCGGCCGACGAGACCGCCCATCTCGGGGCCTATTACAATTCCCCCCGGCACACGATCCAGGTGGACTTCAACCTCTATGTCCGGGACCTCCTGAAGGAGCTGAAGGCGGGGGAGCTGCGGGCGAAGCGCGCCGGCAACCCCCTGCCCGTCCCGGCCCGGGCGGGTGCGAAGGAACCCGCCTGAGCCGACAAGGCCCTAGAGACCGCCGAGGAAGTCCCGCTTGCCCACGGCCACGCCGTTGTGCCGCAGGATGTTGTAGGCGGCGCTCACGTGGAAATACATGTTCGGCAGCACGAAGCCGAACAGGAAGGACTGGCGGGTGAAGGGATAGTCCTGCCCGCCCATGGTCACCACCAGGTCCGCATCGGGGTCACCGTCGAAGGCCGCGGGGTCGAGGCCTTCCAGCCAGGCGATGGTCTTGGCGATGCGCTCATGCAGCTCCGCAAAGGTGGTTTCGGTGTCCGGAAAGGACGGCGGGGCCTGACCGGCCAGCCGGGCCGCACCGCCCTTGGCCCCGTCGCTGGCGATCTGCACCTGGCGGGTCAGGGGGAACATGTCCGGGGCCAGACGCGCGGTCAGCAGGACGGCGGGGTCGAAGCCGCGCGCCACGGCGCTCTCCTCGCCCTTGGTCAGGAGGCCGTCCAGGGCCTTCAGGGCGCGGACGAACACGGGGACGGAGACGGCATGCAGGGTCAGGGGCATGGGGAACGAACTCTTCTGCTGAGGCGTGAAACGATGGTGGGTGTGAATGCCACGGTTCGCCCGTGGAGGCACCGGCTAATCGGGTGAGGTGGCCAGCAGTTTGGTCAGCACCGCCCCCGTGGAACCGGGTCCGGTGCCGTCACCGGTGCGCCCCGCCCAGGGCCGCCGGCCGGCTCGCCCATCCGACCAGCAGGACGAGCGCCCCCAGCACGAAGACGTGCACGAGGTCGCCGTGCAGCACGGTGATCTGGGACACTAGCGCCCCGCCGCAGATGCCCGCCAGGATCACGGCCCCGACAAAGGCGCTGCGCGGCCACAGGAGCAGAAGCGCGCCCAGCCCCTCGATCCCGCCGGTGACATGGCGGAACGCCTGACCAAGGCCGAGCTCGCCGAACTCCGCCACCATCTTCGGGCTGCCGGACAGCTTCAGCCCCGCCGCCGCCAGAAAAGCCAGCGCCACCAGAGCCTTCACCGCCCACAGGCCGATCCGGCCCAGCTGTCCGCCCCGCCGACGGCGGCCGATTTCCAGGGTCATCTTGGTCCGATCCTCAAGCCTTCAGGGGGTCAGCGGTTGCGCAGCCAGTCGACCAGGGCGACGGCCCGGCCGGCGACAGCGGTCTTCACGGCCCCGGCCCGGGGCTGGGGTTTGACCCGCTTCGCCTCCGCCGCCTCGCCCTTCGCGGCGAACTGCGGGAACAGCTTCAGGGCGTGGCCGCGATCGATGCCGTTCATCGTTCGGCCATCGAAGACCGTCAGGGCCTCCAGATTCTGCACCTCCACCCCGATCAGGGGGGCCGGCGCAAACGGGAAGTCACTGCCGAACAGGATGTGACTGGGGTCCACCAGCTCCTTCAGGGCCGCCATGGCAAAGGGCGAGGGCGACAGAGCGGTGTCGTAGTAGAAGCGCCGCGCATAGGTCAGCACCCCCTGCGGTGCCCGCTCCACAAAGGCGGGGAAGTTGTTGGCGAGCGAGACCCGCCAGGCGATGTAGGGCAGGAAGCCCCCCGCATGGGACAGGATCCATCGGATGTCCGGGTAGCGCTCCATCGTACCGGACAGGATCAGGTTCACCGCCGCCCGGGTGGTGTCGCAAAGGAACTCGACGATGAACAGCGGCGTGGCCAGACCGATCTGGTCGGTGGTGGCGTGCAGGTTGGGATGGACGAACACCACCGTCTTTCGCCGGTTCAGCTCCGCCATCAGTTCGTCGAAGGCGGGATCCCCCAGGAACTTGCCGTCGGTGGAGCCGAGCAGCACGATCCCCTCGGCCTTCAGCACGTCCAGCGCATAGATCGCCTCGGCACAGGCCTCCGCCGTGAAGGGCATGGGCAGCACGGCGAAGGAGCCGAACCGCGTGGGGTGCTGCTGCTTGATCTCGGCGGCGAACTCGTTGCACGCCCGGGCGAGGGACACCGCATCGGCCCTGGAGTCGAAGAACGTTCCGGGCGCGGACAATGACGTCAGGGCCAGGTCGATGCCGTTCAGGTCCATCACGTCGAGGGACTGCTGCACCGTCCATTTCGGCAGGGGGGTGGAGGCGACCTCCGTCAGTCCCCGGACCTCCATGGCCCGGGTGAAGGCCGGCGGGATCAGATGGTGGTGGACGTCGATCCGTCCGAGTGCAGAGGGTTTGCGCGCCATCAGTGGGCCACCTTCACCGGCGGCTCGGCTTCCCGGGTCACTTCCGTGAACAGGGCGTCGGGCATGGACAGGATGTTCTGGTACATGTCCGGCGGGAAGTGCGGGTGGGGCTTGTCCGGATCATAGGCGGGCTGGGGCACGGCCCCCCCTTCCCCCGCATAGGCGGCCGGGCGGACATAGCGGGCCAGGTCTTCGTCGGAGATGCCGGTGAAGGCCATCACCTCGGGATCGACCCAGCGGTCGGGGGTCAGAGCGCCGGTATAGGTGGACACCTCCAGCGCCAGATCCTCGGGTCCGGCGAAGTAGATGGACTTGCAGAAGCCGTGGTCCATGGGCCCGATGACGTTGATCCCCCGGGACCGTATGCGGTCGCGCATGTTCAGCAGATCCGCTTCGGTATCCACGTTCAGGGCCAGGTGCTGCATCGTTCCGGGGGCGGACGAGTTCAGCGCCGTACCCGGATGGGTGACGCCGATCACGCGCTCGATCGACTTGTTGTGCGGCGTCTGCACGAAGGCGACGGCGCACTTGTCGTTCAGCTTGAGGAATCCGTGCACGGTCTGTTCGGCCCCGTGCATCCAGTAGAGGGCCATCAGCTCCATCCCGAGCACGTCGGAGAAGAAGGCGATCTGGCCCTTGATGTCGCCGGTGGACAGGGCGAGGTGGTTCAGGGCGTTGGGCTTGATCGATGCGGGCGCGGTCATGTCTGGGGTCTCCTCCCGGTCCGGGTCAGATGTTCGCCAGCACGAAGGCGTGCACGGCATCGGAGAATTGCGCGGTGTGGAACAGCATCAGCTGGTGACTGGCTCCCTCGAAGATCCTGAACTCCACCGGTCCGGCGATGGAATCGGCGGCCATCTTCATCACGAAGGGGGGGAAGGTCGGATCCTTCTCACCGGCCGCCACCAGGATCGGCTTGGTGTTCTGCGCGGCGGGGACCTTCGGCTGATGCTGGAAGATGGTGGCCCAGGAGGCGAGGTCGTAGGACCAGGTGTTCCAGGGATCGAGGCGCTTCTG
>DAINBM010000051.1:0-10983 GCA_036732965.1 Caulobacteraceae bacterium
GCATGGGGACGACGAGATCTTCACCGATGCCCAGGCCGCTGAGTGGTTCGATGTCACCGATGTGGTGAAGTCGCCCGCTCGTCTGGACTGGCAGAAGCTGGGTTTCATCAACGCCCACTATCTGAAGGAGGCGGACAATGATCGCCTCGCCGCCCTCGTGACCCGCGTCTTCACCGCGCGGGGCGAGACCGTGCCCGCCGATGTGTCCGCGCGTCTGCCCGGGCTGATCGGTCTGCTCAAGGAAGGGGCCAAGACGACCCTCGACATCGCCGACTCCCTGACCTTTATCCTGCGGACCCGACCCCTCACCCTGGACGACCGGACCCGCGGCCTGCTGAACGCGGAAACCCGTGAAAGGCTGGCTCGGCTTCAGGCGCAGATCTCGGCAACCCCCTTCGAACGGGCGGCGCTGGAGGCCATGATCCGCACCTTTGCCGGGAGCGAAGGCGTCGGGATCGGCAAGTTCGGACCCGCGCTGCGCGGGGTCCTGTCCGGCGGGGCCGCGGCACCCGACCTTGCAACCCTGCTTCTCGCACTCGGGCCGGACGAGAGCCTCGCCCGGCTGAGCGAAGCGCTCGCGACGGACGCGTAGGACGATAGATGTTTCTTCGGCGCTGTTTACCCGTTTCGAAGAGTTGACGGCGTACCGATTTGGGTTAATGCGAACGGGGCCGTTCGCGGTGCAGCAATTCGGGGAATTCGATGGATAGCAAGGTCACCCCTGGGGGGAACGCCGTCATCAAGATCGGCGACAAGACGGTTGAGATGCCGATCCTGAAGGGATCCACCGGCCCGGACGTCGTGGACATCCGAAAGCTGTATGCCGAAGCCGACGTCTTCACCTACGATCCGGGCTTCACCTCGACCGCCAGCTGCGAAAGCCAGATCACCTATATCGATGGTGACGCAGGCGTCCTGCTCTATCGCGGCTATCCCATCGACCAGCTGGCCGAGAATTCGAGCTTCCTCGAGGTCTGCTACCTGCTGCTCCATGGCGAACTGCCGACGGCGACCCAGTTTGCCGAGTTCGAGCGGACCATCACCTATCACACCATGCTGCACGAGCAGTTCGACCGGTTCTTCCAGACCTTCCGCCGGGATGCACACCCCATGGCGATCATGGTCGGCGCGGTCGGGGCCCTGTCGGCCTTCTATCACGACAGCACCAACATCCATGACGAGCGCCAGCGCCAGATCTCGGCGCATCGCATGATCGCCAAGATGCCGACAATCGCTGCCCGGGCGTTCAAGTACGCGGTGGGTCAACCCTTCGTCTATCCGCGCAACGAGCTCGGCTATGCCGACAACTTCCTGCGCATGTGCTTTGCCGTGCCGGCCGAGGACTATCAGGTGAACAAGGTTCTGGCCCGGGCCATGGACCGCATCTTCATCCTGCACGCCGATCACGAGCAGAATGCCTCCACCTCCACCGTGCGTCTGGCCGGCTCCTCCGGGGCCAATCCCTTCGCGTGCATCGCGGCGGGCATCGCCTGCCTGTGGGGCCCGAGCCATGGGGGTGCCAACGAAGAGGCGCTCAACATGCTGAAGGAGATCGGCACCGTCGACCGCATCCCGGAATACGTCCAGGGGGTGAAGGATCGCCGCTATCGCCTGATGGGCTTCGGCCACCGGGTCTACAAGAACTACGACCCCCGCGCCAAGGTGATGCAGAAGACCTGCCACGAGGTGCTGGACGTGCTGGGCAAGCGCGACGAGCCCCTGCTTCAGGTGGCCATGGAACTGGAACGGATCGCCCTCAGCGACCCCTATTTCGTGGAACGGAAGCTCTATCCGAACATCGACTTCTATTCGGGCATCACGCTGAGCGCGATGGGCTTCCCGAGCGAGATGTTCACGGTGCTGTTCGCGCTGGCCCGCACGGTGGGCTGGATCGCCCAGTGGAAGGAAATGATCGAGGATCCGTCGCAGAAGATCGGCCGTCCCCGGCAGATCTACACCGGGCCCACGATCCGCGAATTCGTTCCGATCGAGAAGCGCTGATCCCTGCGGGCGATCCCCGGCAGGACAGAAGGGCCCGCAGGCATCCTGCGGGCCCTTTTTTCGAGGCGGGTCACGGGCGGCGGTAGATCACGCCACCCTTCATGACGAAATCGACCTTGCGGACCACGCCCACGTCCGTGGTCGGATCTCCGGGCACGGCGATCAGGTCGGCCAGAAAACCCGTCCTGACCTGCCCGAGGCTGTCTCCCCGGCGAAGGATCTCGGCACTGGTCTGGGTTGCCGCGGTCAGGGCCTGGACCGGGGTCATGCCGTCGCGCACCATCCAGACCAGTTCCCGCACATTGTCCCCATGGGGGAACACGCCCACATCGCTGCCAAGACCGATGTGCACGCCGGACTTGAGGGCCAGACGGAATGCCCGCTCCGCATCCCGGATCTGGGCGGTCGGGGGATCGGTCGCCGGATGGTAGCCGGCGAAATATTCGGACACGGCCTCTTCCGCCGTCAGGGTGGGCAGATAGGCCACCCCGCGCGCCGCCATCAGCTTGAAGACCTCCTCGCTCCCGCCGGTGCCGTGCTCGATCGTGTCCACGCCGGCCAGCGCGGCCCGGCGCATGCCCTCGTTGGTGGAGGCATGGACCGCCACCGGACGCCCCAGGCCATGGGCGGCCTCCACCATCGCCTTCATCTCATCCAGGGAGAAGGTGGCAAGGGACTCGCCCTTCGGGCCCACCCGGTAATCGGCATAGATCTTGATCCAGTCCGCCCCGTGGGCCGCCTGTTCCCGAACCGCCTTCACCGCTGCGTCGATTCCGCTGACTTCCTCGGCCCCTTGCGGCACGGCAAGGTCCGGACGGTAGTGCCGTACGGCCGGGCCATAGGCCCCGAAGGCGACGATGGCCCGCGTGACCACAACCAGTCGGGGGCCGGGAATCAGGCCGTCATCGATCGCCTGACGCAGGGACACGTCGGCGTACCCTGCCCCTTCCGTACCGAGGTCCCGCAAGGTGGTGAAGCCGGCCATCAGTGTGGCGCGCGCCTGCTTCACGGCCCGAAGGACACGATAGTCCGGGGCCTCCTTCAGGACCTGATCATCCCACAGGGTCTCGTTGTAGGGATGCAGCAGCAGATGCGAATGCAGGTCCATGAGCCCCGGCATGAGGGTCTGACCGGGCAGATCGATGACCGTCGTTCCAATGCGTGTGCCGATCTCGGCGGCAGGACCGGCGGCCGTGATCCGCTCGCCGGTCACCAGGACCACCCAGCCCGGATGCAGGCCGCTGCCCGCGGTCCATACCGCCTGCGGTCGCAGAAGGAGCGTCGCTGACCGGGAGTCCGCAGCCGGTGCCCACCCGGGAAGACTCCCGAGGCCTAGGACGAGGCCAAGGACGAATGTCAGAGTTCGGATCACGATCATGCGGCAGGCACTCCTTCGAAGGACGAACCGACGATAGCCTCAGCCGTACCGCCCCGCGAGGGGGATCTCGGACGGCGGCAGGACGCCGAGGGTGCGGAGATCGGCGATCAGGGCATCCGCCGCACGATCCGAGGGGTCGGCCTCCCCCAGGCCCATCAGACCGAGGGCCGCGGTCTGAGCGGCGATCTGGGCGGTCCGGCGGGTGGGGTCGGTCAGCAGCGGCAGCAGAGCCGCGGCCAGCGCCGGTGCCGTACACTCCGACTGGAGACGCTCTGCCGCGATTTCCCGATCCGCCGCGATGTTGAACAGGGTCACGAAGCGGGTCCGCATCAGGGGCTTCAGCAGGGCATAGGAGAGGTCCCCGATCCGGTAACCCACAACCATGGGCGCACCGCAAAGGGCCAGTTCGGTCGAGACCGTCCCGCTGGCAGCCAGAGCCGCGGTGCACCCGGCCATGATGTCCAGCTTGTCGGCATCGGACTCGATCAGATGCACGGGCACGGACCACCCGGCCACCGCCTGCCGGACCTGCCCGGCCACGGTGGGGGCGACGACCACGGCGACGCTCAGGCCGGGAATGGCTGCGGCCACCTGCGCCGCGGCGGCCCCGAAGGGCTCCGACAGGCGCGCAACTTCCGCAGGGCGACTGCCCGGAAGCACCAGCAGGACCGGCTGGTCCGGCGAGAGCCCGAGGCGCGCCCGGCCGCGGGCAGCGTCCACCCCGGACAGATCCATCGTCAGGGCCGGGTTCCCCACGAACGTCACCGGCAGACCCAGATCGGCATAATAGGGCGCATCCATCCGCTGGGTGGACAGGAGGTGGTCCACCGCCCTGGCCAGGGTCCGCGCGCGGCCAGGGCGCGACGCCCAGACCTGAGGGCCGACATATTTCACGACGAAGACCGGAGGGGTCATCCGCCTCAGGCGCTGGGCCACCCGCAGGGAAAAGCCCCAGCTGTCGATCAGCACGGCCAGATCCGGCTGTGACCGGCGTGCGAGAGCCGCCAGATCATCCGCCCGGCGCACGATCCTCGGATAGGCGCGCACCCCCTCGAACAGGCCGAGCACCGACAGCTCGGACATGTCGAACAGGCTTTCGAGCCCCTCGTCCGCCATCAGGCACCCACCGACCCCCGTGAGCTCGAAGGCGTGGCCCGGAAGCTTGCGCCGGAGCGCGCGGATCAGTCCGGCCCCGAGACGGTCGCCCGACGCCTCACCGGCCGTCAGCAGCAGGCGGATCGGACGGCTCACGTCCCGGGATCCCCGTCCGCATCGACGCCCAGCACAAACACGCCGAGGCGGTCGGCCGCGGCCACCACAGCCTCCCGGTCCATCACCAGCATCCGACCGGTCTCGCCGACAATGCCGGCAAGTCCGGCTGCAGCGACGCCCTCGACGGTCGAGACGCCGATGGTCGGCAGGTCAATCCGCATCTCCTGCATGGGCTTGGGGCACTTGGCCAGGACCCCGCGGCGGTCGCCCACCCGGCCCCGGATATCCTGCGGCAGGGTGGCGCAGCGCTGCAGCATGGCGTCGGTCCCCTCCTGGGCCTCGACGGCCAGAACCAGTCCATCCACGACGATGGCCCCCTGACCGATGTCCATGGAGCCGATCACCCGGGCCACTTCCAGGCCGCGGCGGATATCCAGGGAATTGGCGGCCGTCGGTATCACCCGGCCCATGGGGCCGTGGCCGAGGGTCAGGCCCTCATCCACGTCGTCCGCGCCCTCGATCCGGAAGCCCTCCTGCTCGAACACGCCCACGAGGTAGCTCATCAGGGCATCATCGCCGTTGCGCGCCGCGGCGATGGCCCCCGGCAGGATCGTCAGCCCCCGCAGATCCGGCTTCAGGGCCGCCAGATCCGGCCGTTTCACATAGCCGGCAAAGCACACGGCCTTGCACCCCTGGGCGCGCAGAGCGCTCATCACCTTGCCGATCTCGGCGATGCCGATGGTCTCACCGGGCAGAACCTCGGGGGCCTGATCGGCGAACCCGCGCAGTCGTATGACGTGGAAGGGCCGAGCGGACGCCCGGCAGCGCTCGGCCAGGGCCACCGGCAGGCCGCCCCCGCCGGCGACGATCCCCAGCTTGGGCCGGTCGCCGCTCAAGGCACAGGCTGGCAGAGCGGCCGGTTGGCGTCGGCGCGGATGAATTCCACGATCTCCGTCACCTCGGGGGAGTGGGCAAAGACACGCGCCACATCCTCGAGACGCTCGGCAAAGGCCCCTTCCGGCGCAAACAGCATTCGCCACGCCGCCCGCAGGTCATTGATCGCCTCGCGGCTGAAGCCCCGCCGCTTCAGGCCCACCAGGTTCAGGCCCTCCAGCACCGCGTGGTTGCCCCAGACCGAACCGAAGGGGATGATGTCCCGGGTGACGATGCCGCCGCCGCCGACCATCGCATAGCGTCCGATGCGGGTATATTGGTGCACGGCACAGAGTCCGCCCATGAACACGAAATCCCCCACATGGACGTGACCGGCCAGGGTGGCGTTGTTCGCAAAGATCACCTGATCCCCGACCACGCAGTCATGGGCGACGTGCGAGCCCACCATGAACAGGCCATCGGCACCGACACGGGTAACGCCACCGCCCATCACGGTGCCGGTGTTCATGGTGACGTGCTCCCGGATCGAGTTCCGGGGGCCGACCACCAGCTGCGTCTCTTCCCCGCGATGCGCCATGTGCTGAGGCGGGCCGCCGAGGGAGCTGAAGGGGCCGACGGTGGTCTCCGCCCCGATCTCGGTCACACCCTCGACCGCCACATGGGACACAAGGCGGACGTGATCCTTCAGCACCACCTTCGGGCCCACCACGCAATAGGGGCCGATCTCGACGGTGGAGGCCAGTTCGGCACCGGGATCGATCAGGGCCGTCGGATGAATTCGGGTCATTTGGGGTTCGCAATCAGGATCGCCGCCCATTCCGCCTCGGCGGCGAGCTTGCCGTTGATGTGGGTCTCGCCACGGAAGCGGAAGATGTCGCCCCGGACCCGGGTGACCTTCACGGACATCCGCAGGACATCGCCCGGCCGGGCGGGCAGACGGAACCGCACATTGTCCATGGTCATGAACAGGATCGTCTTGCCGCGCTTGTCGACGTTCAGGGTCTTCGACATCAGGATGGCCCCGGACTGGGCCATGGCCTCGACGATCAGGACGCCGGGCATGACCGGATTGTCCGGGAAGTGCCCCTGGAAGAACGGCTCGTTGACCGTCACGCACTTGATGCCGACGATGGACACGCCTTCCTGGTAGTCCTCGCACCGATCCAGCAGCAGGAACGGATAGCGATGGGGCAACCGCTCCAGGATCTCGGCGATCTCGACCGAAGGTCCCGGCTGGACTGCCGACGATGTGTCTTCGCCTTGGCTGGACATGGTTCAAGTCCCCTCTGGATCTATGCGTGCGGTCCTCGACCTCCCGCGGGCGCGCGTCTGACGCGCCACCCATGCGTGTTCCTGCAGGAACCGGCTGAGCGGGCGTGCCGGATGGCCGCCCCAGACTTCCCCGGGCGGGACATCCCGCGTCACGCCGGCGGCACCGGCGATCGACGCGCCGGCACCGATGGTGATGTGGTCGGCAATCCCGGCCCCTCCGCCGAAGGTCACGCCGTCGCCGACGGTCACGCTGCCCGATATGCCGGTGAAGGCCGCCAGCAGGCCATTGCGCCCGATGCGGACATTGTGACCGATCTGGACCAGATTATCGATCTTGGTCCGTTCCCCGATCTGGGTGTCGTCCCAGGCGCCTCGGTCGATGCAGGTATTGGCCCCCACCGTCACGTCGTCCTGGATGATCACGCGTCCCAGCTGCGGAATGTCGATGGCCCCCTGTCGGGACCCCGCCACGCCGAAGCCCGCCGCACCGATCACGGCATTGGCGTAGACCCGAACCCGGTCGCCCAGGAGGGCAAAGCTGATCGAGGCCCCCACGCCCACGTGGCAGTCACGACCGATGCAGACCCCGGGGCCGATGACGGCATTGGCCTCGATCCGGGATCCGCTTCCGATGACCGCGCCTGGACCGATGACGGCCCCAGGTCCGATGTCGACGCCCTCCTCCAACCGACACTCCGGATGGATGGCCGGCGTGCCCATCGGGTGGATACGGATCCGGTGCAGCAGGAGCGATGCCCGGGCATAGGCCGCCTGGGGCTCCCCTGTGGCAAGCACCGCGCAGCCGTCCGGAACATCCTCGCGATGGCGCTCCGCCACGAAGACCGCGCTCGCCTGGGTGGCCTTGAGGTCGGCGAGGTAGCGCTTGTCCGACAGGAACGCGATATCCCCCGCCCGGGCGCGCACCAGTGGCGCGACGCGATGGATCGTCCGCTCCGCATCCCCGGGGTCGGCCACGGCCGCGCCAGCCCTCTCTGCGAGCGCAGAAAGGGTCAGCGGGCCTGGAGAGTCAAAGAAGCGCGAATCGGGCATCGGGAACGCAGGTTACGTGGATGCCCGCCCGCTGTCTCGCCGCCATCAACGCTGCTGGGCAGCCTGGGCGTCGAGATGCTCGCGATCGAAGGTCACGGTCGGGAGCTTGGTGTTCAGCTGTTCGACCACAGCGGGGGTGATGTCCATCTGCGGGTTCGCCGCATAGATGGCCGTGTCGGCCTTCAGCAGGATACCGCACGAACGACCGGACACCACGCCCCGCACGATGGGTTCAAGCTCGGAATCCACCCGGGCGATCGCCTTGCGCAGGGTGGTCTCGAGTTCCTTCTGACGCTGGCCGCGCTTGTTGTCGAAGTCCTGAACGCGCTGCTGAAGGGCCTGCCCCTGCTGCTGCTGCTGATCCTGCGGCAGGGACGCGGCCTTGTCCTTGAAGGTCTTGATGTCCGCGTCGAGGCCCGTCTGCTCCGGGCCGAGTTCCGCCTGCACCTGGGCGGCGAGCTGCTGCATGCGCTTGTTGATCGCTTCACCCGCCGAGGAGCGGCTGACCGCACCCTCTTCGCTGAAGAGGCACACGCCCGGGATGGCCGCACCCAGGGTCAACGGCGGCGGCGCGGCCTTGGTCGCGGGTGCGGCAGCCGTCGCCTTGGGCTTGGCAGCCGCCGGCTTCGGCGCGGTCTGGGCCAGCGCCGGGCTGGACGCGATGGCGAGGGTGGCCGCAGCGGCCAGAAGGGTTTTGATGGAGGTCATGGTGTCTCTGATCTCAGAACTGGGTGCTGGTGGAGAAACGGAAGCTCTCGGTCTTGTCGTAGGTTTCTTTGGCCAAAACTTGGCTAAAGTCCAGACGAATCGGTCCGAGGGGCGAGGTCCAGAACACGCTCAGACCCGCCGATGCCCGCAGGCCGAGATCATCGACGATCTTCGGGTTGGCCGCACCATAGGTGCCGGTCGCCTTGGATGACTTGTCGAGCAGCCCCAGCGTTCCGATGTCCGAGAACAGGGCCGTGCGGATCCCGTACTGCTCCGGCAGACCGTTGGGGATGCTCAGCTCGGTGGTCTGGATCGCATAGAACTTGCCGCCCAGGGCTTCGTCATACTGGGTATCCCGCGGACCGATGCCTGCGACCTGGAACCCGCGGAAGGTATTCCCGCCCTTGAAGAAGCGGTCGTTGATCCGGATGGAGTCGCCGCCCCAGCCGCTCACCAGCCCGCTGGACCCGGTCACGCTCAGCACGAAGGCCGAATTGAAGCCATGGTACCAGCCGCCCTCGGCCTCGGTCCGCAGGTACTTCACGTCCCCGCCGGCACCGGCGAAGTCCTGCTTGAAGTTCACGTAGTAGCCGCGGGTCGGCCGGCGGGGGTCGTTCCGCCGGTCGAGGGTCAGGGTATAGCCCACCGCCGAGGTCAGATGCGAGCCGGTCTGGTCGCAGATGGTCTGGGACACGGTCGTGCCCGAGCACGAGCTGTTGGCCACCAGCACCCGGTCGGCATGGATCGCGTAACGGGTCGACAGGTAGGTATTGACGTTCAGCGGGAAGCCCAGATTGAAGGTCGCCCCCACGGCCTGGGAGTTGAAGCCTGCCTGAGACGAATAGTCATACCGATAGGAATAGAGGTCGAAACCGGCCCGCAGGTCCCGATCCAGGAACCGCGGCTCGGTAAAGGCCAGGTCGATCTGCTGGCGCAGCGAACCGACGGAGGCGCGCACCCGCAGGTCCTGACCGCGGCCGCGGAAGTTATGCTGACTGACGCCGATATCGAGAAGCAGCTGGTCCACCGAAGAGTATCCGGCACCGAAGGACAGTTCCCCGGTCGGCTGCTCCTGCACCTTCACCCGCAGGATCGTCTTGTCGGCCGCGCTGCCGGGCAGTTGGTCGATGTCGACGGTCTTGAAGAAATCGAGGCGCTTGATCTCGGTCTTGGAGCGATCCACCAGCACGCGGTTGTAGGCGTCGCCTTCGGCCAGGCTGATCTCGCGGCGAATGACATGGTCCAGGGTGACCGTGTTGCCGACGATATCGATCCGCTCGATGTAGACACGCGGACCTTCCTTCACGTCGAAGGTCACGTCCACCGTGCGGCTGTCGGGATTGGCATGATAGCGCGGCCGGATGTCCACGAAGGCAAAGCCCAGGGCACCGGCGGCAAAGGTCAGGCTGTCGACGGCCGACTCGATCCGTTCGCTCGCATAGACCGACCCCTCGCGGATCGGCAGGATCGCGCGCATGGCGTCGCCATTGAGTTTCTTGAGGTCCGTGTCGACCCGGAGGCGCCCGAACTTGTACCGCGGCCCCTCGTCCACCACGTAGGTGATGGCGAAGTTCTTCTGGTCCGGCTGCAGCTCCGCTGTGGAGGAAAGCACACGGAAATCATAATAACCGCGGTTCGTATAATGCTTCCGAAGCTGTTCCCGGTCGTATTCGATCCGGTCCGGATCAAAATTATCGTTTGAACTGAAGAAGTGCCACCAACGGGTTTCCTTGGTAACCACGACATCCCGCAAGGCGTTGGCGCTGAACGCCTTGTTTCCAAGGAAGTTAACCTTAAGAATGCCGGTCTTGGGGCCTTCGTTGATCTCGAAAACGAGATCCACCCGGCGCTGGGGCAGTTCGATGATCTTGGGCGTCACCACCACGGAGATCCGGCCCGACCGCCGGTAGAGTTCCACGATCCGCTGGACGTCCTGCAGGACATGGCTCTTGGTGAAGATCGCCCGGGGGTGGATCGACACCTCGTCCTTGAGCTTGTCGGTGCCGAGGGCCGAGTTTCCTTCGAAGACCACCTGGTTGATGATCGGGTTCTCGACCACGCGGACCAGCAGTTCCCCGGTCTCGGGATTGAGTTCGATGCGCTCGTCGCTGAACAGGTCGGTACGCGCCAGGGTCTTCAGCGCAAGGTCGATGCGGGCGGCGTCCGCCCCCTCGCCCACGGCAATCGGCAGGTAGGACAGGATGGTGCCGGACTCGATCCGCTCGTTCCCCTGAACCGTGATCCGGCGCACAAGTGCCACGGGGTTGGCGGCGGTCGCGGCAGCCGAGGCCGACGCCGGTCCGCCGGCGGCCGGTGCCGAAGCCCGCGCCTGTTGGTTCAATTGTTCCGGCGTGGCCGCGGCGACGGGCTTCACCCCCGGCGAGACCTTGGGCGTCTCCGCCCCGTTCACCTTGTCGGCCCGGCTACCCGGCAGGGACGAAGCCTGCTGCCCGGCGGTCTGGGCCAGG
>DAINBM010000052.1:0-8916 GCA_036732965.1 Caulobacteraceae bacterium
CCAGCCCCTGGGACGAGGCGCAGACCAGCGCCCGCTTTCCGGTCAGACCGAGATCCATCAGGCAGCTCCTTGCAGGGGTGTCGCCAGATACGACGACATGGCCGTTTCAAACAGGACCGCTGCGGCGGGGGGGGGCTCGGCGGTGACAGCCAGGATGTGGCCGTCCGGCCGCACCAGAACCGCCCCCGTGGCGGGCAGTCCGAACCGCGCCTCCCAGGCCCCGGACGGCAGGTGGAAGTCCGTGCCCGCGGTCAGGAGGGTCAGAGGGACCCGCGCGCTCCGAAGGCGCTCCGAAAGGTCTCCCGCCTCCGACCCGGCGAGCAGGGTGAAGCCGTCCGGGCCGATCAGGTCGAGGCTGGAACGGCCGTCGGCCAGGGGCGCGTGGGGCAGGCGCGCGCCCACCACGCACTTGGGCGTGAACTGGCTGATGGGCAGGATGTCGTCCGCCGTGAGGGTGTCGCCATAGGCAAAGCCCAGCTGCAGGCGCAGGCTGTCGAAATGGTCCTTCTGGGCCGCGACCGCCTCGGCGATCCGGGCCCGCGAGTCCGGATCGGACAGCCGGGCACGGAACACCTCCTCCGCCACCGTCTGGTCGGGCGCATAGCCGAGGGCGTCGAACAGCACCCGGATGCGGAAGGCATTGGCGAGGCTCTGGCCCATATTGGTCTGGGCGATGCCTCGCCGTTCGGGCTCGTAGGTGTCCAGCAGGTCCGGCGCGGCCCAGCCCGCCTCCACCGCGGCGATCTTCCAAGTCAGGTTGTCGATGTCGCCGATCCCGGTGTTCAGCCCCAGCCCGCCGGTGGGTGGGAACCGATGACCGGCATCCCCCGCGAGGAAGACCTGGCCGTCCCGGTAGCGCCGCGCCACCTGGGCCGACATCTTCCACGCCCGCACCCCCTTGATCGCCAGATCCGGCACCGTGGTCCCCACGGCGGCTGCCACGGCAGCGCGGCAGGTGGTGTCGTCGAAGGCCTCCGCCGTCGTTTCGGGGCTGCAGGGGTGCATCAGCACCCAGGTCTTCTCGATGTCGTAGGCGATCAGGGTCCCGTTCAGGCCGGGGCCGAACAGGAAGTAGAGGATGCCCGGATGGTCGGCGACCACCGAGCGCAGATTGGCCTCGAAATGGATCATCATGAAGTGGGCGATCCCGTCGGGTCCGTCCATGGCGATGCCGACCCCGTCGCGGACCGTGCTGCCCGCGCCGTCGCAGGCGATCACATAGCGGCTGCGGACCTTCACCGTCTCCCCCGTGGTGCGGTCGCGGAGGGTGGAGATCACCTGATCCCCCAATTGCAGGCCTTCCACCCATTCGAGACCCCGGCGCAGCTCCACCGAAGGCGCGGCCGGCAAGGCGGCCTCGATCACCGCCTCGAACTTCGGCTGCTCGATATTGATCAGCGGCCAGGGGGTCAGGTCACGGACGGCCGGGTCCTGGCGCTCATAGGCGATGACGCCGATGGGCGGCTGGCTCAGGGTCTCCACCATGCGGACATACCGGCCGTCCTCGGTGGCGGTGGCCATCGCGTGGATCTGGTCCATGGGCAGACCCGCGGCCGCGCAGATCTCGAGGGAGCGGGGGTTCAGGGCATGGGCCTTGGGAGCCTCCAGCCGCTGGAGATGCTTTTCCGCCACCAGGGTCCGGACCCCGCGGCGCCCCAGCAGATGCGCCCCCAGCAAGCCGACGGGACCGCCGCCGACGATCAGCACGGTGGTTTCGATGTCCTGGCTCATGATCCGGCTCAGCCCGCGGTGGGAGGAAGGGTGCGGCCGAAGGTGGAGGGCATGTTCGGCCCCCACTGGCTCACCGCGCCGATATCGATGGAATGGTCGCCGGCCGGGACGCTGGCATCGAACTGGTCGCCATCGGTCCAGTGCTCGTGGATATGACCCCAGGGATCGCGCCAGTAGTCGAAGATCTGGCTGCCCAGCAGGTGACGCCCCACCCCCCACTCATGGGCGCGGCCCTTGGCGGCCAGATGCTCCCGCCCGGCATGGATGTCGTCGATGTCGCAGACCTCCCACGACAGGTGATTGAGGCCCGACACGCCGCCCGAGGCCATGGCGCTGGCGAACAGGATGGAGTGGTGATCCGCCGGCTCATCTCCCCGGTCGCAGCGGGTGAAGATCGCCACCGGCATGCCGGGCGCCAGGTTCACCCGGTCCGACGGGATCAGGCCGAAGCGGGCCTGGTACCAGCCAAGCATCGCCAGCGGATCGGGAACGTTCAGCGCCAGATGGCCGAACCGCTTGATCCGGCTGGGCCCGCCCTTGATCCGCTGGGGCGTGCCGATCCGCTGGAAGGCCGCCCCCATGTTCAGGGACCGGGGCTGCAGGCTGCCGCGCTCCGCTACCGGCGCGATGCCGTGCACCACCTCCACGGTCAGGCCGATCGGGTCGACGACGGTGGTCCGCACGCCGCCACCGGGGGCGTCGAGGGCCTCCACCGGAGTGAAGCCGGCGGTCGCGGCCAGGCGGTCGAGGTCCTCGCGGCTCTGTGCTTCGAAGGCAAAGCCGATGAAGGCTGGCTCGCCCTCGTGGACCACGTGGACATAGGGGGCCGTGCCGGCCCCGCGCATGTAGAGGACCCCGGCGCGCCGATCCGCCCGGACCATGCCGAAGTCCATCAGATAGGCTTCCATCCGGTCCAGATCCGGCACCTGCAGACGGGGATAGGCCATTTCCCGGACCTTGAGGATCGGCGTGGAGGTCATTGCCGTCAGATGCTCCCTGCAGACGCGCCTGTATCGAGACCGCCTCGCAACGCTTATTTTTGGGATATCGTTCATTTTTGGGAGTGTCAACCGGATTTGCCGGGTCTAGACTCCGGCACGACGCAGCACGGACGGAGGCAGAGGCGGACCGGAATGAGCATCACCCTGGGACCCTTCGCCACGGCGGCGCGGCAGCAGAACAAGAGCGCACGGACCCGCGCGCGGCTGATGGACGCCGCCGTGGAGGTGCTGGCCCGGGAGGGGTTCGAGGGGGCCTCGGTGAACGAGATCGCCCGGGCGGCGGACGTGGCCAACGGCACCTTCTATGTCCACTTCCCGGACAAGGAGGCGATCACCGTGGCCGTGTCGGCGCGGATCGTCTCTGACCTCACGGACCAGATCGACCAGGCCATGGCTGATCTGGACGACGCCCTGGAGCGGTTCAGCTTTGCCACCCGCCAGTTCATCGAATTCGCCCATGGCCTGCCCCAGTGGGGCTGGATGATCATCCGGTGCGCCCCGGCCCTGCGCGACATCTACCAGCCCATGGAGACCCACCTGTTCGCCGACCTGGTGCGCGGACGTCGACAGGGCCAGATCCCCCGGGACATCGACGCCTTCGTGGTGGACATGATCTTCGCCATGATCATGGCGGCCCTTGGCGCGCGCCTGAGGGGGGCGGCGGGCCCCGAAGCGGGCTCGCGGGTCAGCGAACTGGTGCTGAGCATGCTGCAGGTTCCGCCGGAACGGGCCCATGCCGTTGCCTGGCAGGCGGTGGAGCTGCGGGATATCGACCTGCCGGTGCTGCCGAAGATGCGGATGCCCAGATCCCGCGCCCCCTTGGCGGCGACGGCGGATTGAGCCCAGATGGCGCAGCCGACCCGGCACACGAAGGAACAGACCCATGGCCGATCCGGTCTTTGACAGACACTGGTGCCACCTCGCCGTCACCCGGGACGGGACGATCGCCACGGTGACCCTGCAGCGTCCCGAGGCCCGCAACGCCCTGAACACCCTCCTGATGCAGGAACTGACCGAGGTGGCCCGGGCCCTTCGCCTGCGCAGCGACCTGCTGGCGGTGATCCTCGCCGGGGAGGATCGCGGGTTCTCCGCCGGGGCCGACCTGGGGGGCGTGCAGGCCAGGACCTCATCCCCCAGCCTGATGGAGACCCGCGAACAGATCGCGCTGGGTCCCGACATGTGCCGCGCCTGGGAGGAGATCGAGGCGGTGACCCTGGTGGCGATCGAGGGCTACTGCATCGGCGGCGGCTGCGCCCTGGCCGTGGCCTGCGATTTCCGGATCATGGGCCAGGGGGCCTATATGCGCCTGCCCGAGGTGCCCCTGGGCATCAACATGAGCTGGCGCTCCATCCCGCGGATCGCAAGTCTCGCCGGGCCGTCCCGGGCCAAGCGGTTCGTGATGTTCGGCGAGCCCGCCGATGCCGACACCTGCCTCGCCTGGGGTATGGCCGACGAGGTCGCGCCGAAGGGGGACGCCCTTCGGGTCGCCGGGGACTGGGCCCGCAAGGTGGCCGCCCTGCCGCCCCTGCCGGTGCGGATGACCAAGGAGGCGGTGAACGCCACGGTGACCGCGAACCACCATGCCACCAGCTTCATGGACCGGGACCAGTATCTGCTCACCGCCCGGTCGCAGGACTTCCGGGAAGGCACGACCGCCTTCTTCGAGAAGCGGCCCGGACGGTTCCACGGCAACTGACGGCTGCGAGGCGCAGACCACAAATGCAAACGATTTCATGCGCCTCGCGAATCCTGTCCCCGGGACCGGCGGATCGTGATCGGAAGGGTGCTTGCGGCCGGTCGCAACCCTTGGCATGAACGGCTCTGGTGATGCTGGCGGCCGGACCGTCCCGGCCGGCCCATCCCATCAGGGGCGACCCGTCGCGGTCGGAACATCATGCGTCGTCACCGCAGGGCCAAGATCGTCGCCACCGTAGGTCCCGCCTGCGCCACACCTGAGATGCTGAAGGCGCTGTTCATCGCGGGCGTCGACACGTTCCGGCTGAACTTCAGCAACGGCACCCATGCGGACCATGCGCGGTCCCACGCCGCGCTGCGCGCTCTGGAGCAGGAGATGAACCGCCCGATCGGGATCCTGATGGACCTCCAGGGCCCCAAGATCCGGGTCGGCACGATCCGCGACGGCAAGATCGCCCTGACCGCCGGCGACGCCATCCGCTTTGTGCCCGACGGGGCCGACGGGGACATCCTGAGCGTCCCCCTGCCCCATCCGGAGATCTTCGCCGCCATCCTGCCCGGCAACCGTCTGCTGATCGACGACGGCCGCATCCGGGTCCGGGTCACCGGCGTCCAGGCCGACCGGATCGACGCCGTGGTGGAGACCGCGGGCATCCTGTCGAACCGCAAGGGCGTGAACGTCCCCGGCGCCGTGCTGGACCTGTCTCCCCTGACCACCAAGGATCGGGCGGACCTCGCCTTCGGGCTCGAGCTCGGGATGGACTGGGTGGCCCTGTCCTTCGTGCAGAAGCCCGCGGACCTGCTCGAGGCCCGGGCCCTGGTGGGCGACCGGGCCGGGCTGGTGGCCAAGATCGAGCGCCCCTCGGCCCTGACCCACATGGATGATATCATCCGCCTGTCCGACGCGGTGATGGTGGCCCGCGGGGACCTGGGCGTGGAGATCCCGCCGGAGGATGTGCCCGGGCGCCAGAAGGAACTCGTCCGGGCCTGCCGGTTGGCCGTGAAGCCGGTGATCGTGGCGACCCAGATGCTGGACTCCATGGTGGCCTCTCCCGCCCCGACCCGGGCCGAGGCCTCGGACGTGGCCACGGCCATCTATGACGGGGCCGATGCGGTCATGCTCTCGGCGGAGTCCGCCTCCGGCGCCTATCCGGTGGAATCCGTGGAGATGATGGACCGCATCATCCGCAGCACGGAGCATCACAAGCTGTACCGCTCCCTCGTCCATGCGGTTCAGGAGGAGGAGGAGCACACCGCCCCCCACGCCGTGGCCGCCGCCGCCGCGGAACTCGCCGAGCGGATCGAGGCCCCGACCATCGTCGCCTTCACCTCCAGCGGCACCACCGCCGCCCGGATCGCCCGCAAGCGGCCCGCCGTCTCGATCCTCGCCATCACCCCGGACGAGCGGGTCTCGCGGCGCCTGTGCCTGCTCTGGGGGGCCCACAGCCTCCGGGCCGAGGACGTGGCCGATTACGAGGAGATGGTCCAGCGCGCGGTGACCTGCGCCCAGGAGGAAGAGTTCGCCCGCCCGGCCGAGCTGATCGTGGTGGTCGCCGGCATTCCCTTCGGCCAGGCCGGCACCACCAACAACCTGCGGGTGGTCCAGATTCCGTCGGCCTGAGGCTTCCCCGGCTCTAGCGCATCTTCATGCCCGCGGGCATGGCGGCGTCGGGGGCCTGGGCCCGGACCTCGAACACCGCCGTCGTGGCCGGCTGGCCATCAAAGGACAGGGTCATCGAGACCTTGTCCCCGACCTTGAGGGGATGGCTGAGCCCGTCCAGCATCATGTGGTTGCCGCCCGGCTTGAACACCGCGGTGCCCCCCGCCGGAATGACCAGGCCGTCGCCCAGCGCTTCCATCCGGGCAACCCCGTTCGTCACCACCGACCGGTGCAGGGTGACACTGCGGGCCAGCGGGCTGTTGGCCCCGCGCAGCCGCACCGGCCTCGCAGAGGTGTTGTGCAGGGTCATGTAGCCACTGGTCATGGACATTCCGGCCGCCGCCGGCCGCAGCCAGGCCTCGCGGACCGTGATCGGGACTTCCGCGGCCACCGCCGGTCCGGCGATGAGGCCCGCCGCCACGACGGCGGCGGCAAGGGTCTTGGAAACAGGGAACAGGGGCATGCAGCGTCGCTCCGACAGGACGGTGTGGCGTGGGCAGGACAGGTCTCAGAAGCGCCGGGACAGCATGGCCTTGACCAGGACCGGTGCCGTGAGCTGGTTGCCGTTGACCCGCTGATATACCGGCACACCCACATCCGTGAACAGGCGCCACGGACCGGACTGCAGCTCGATCCCGGGTGCCAGCACGGCCCGCTCATAGCCGCTGTCGGTGGGATGCCCCTCGGCCCCGTGGTCCCGGGCCCGGACCGAGCCGATCACCTGCACCACCGGAGCCAGGGTCACGGTTCCACCGGCCAGGGACCAGCCCGCCCAGCTGACACCGGCGGCGAGATCGAGTTCCTCCCCAGGGCGGTAGGTGCCGCGCCAGGCGACCGGCTTGTCCCAGATGCCCTGGACGAAATAGCTCCAGTCCCCGTTCCGGTTCAGCCCGCCCTGCTTGTAGGCGCCCAGCAGCAGGTCCGTGGATCCGGTGGAAATCTGCGTGTCGGGGTCGAAATTCGCATAGCCATGGTCCCCCGTCGGCAGCTTCACGCCGGCGATGAGTCCGAGGCTCATGTCCTTCGACAGCCCGGTATAGGTGGTGGTCAGCCGGACATCCCCAAGCGCCGCATGGCGGAAGGTGGCCACGCCGTCGCCGGTGTCGGTGGTGAAGGCCCGGTTCCAGACCGGCACCTCGGCCGTGACCGTCCAGTCCCGGCTCATCCGGTACTGGCCGCCGAGGGTGACGAAGTCCGTCCGGATCCGCTTGTCGGCATTGTCATCGGCCGGTGCGCGGGATCCGCGGCTCCAGTTCCGCGACTGGTCCATGAAATCGTATTCGACGAACAGGGTGCCGGTGGTTCCGTCCGGCATCAGATTGCCGGCGCCGACGGAAAAGACGCCGCAGCCGCAGGCGCAGGCCTGGGCCGGGCTGGGGGCCAGGGCGGGAACGAGGATGGCCGAAAGGGCCAGCAGGCTGGTCGCCGCCGCAAGGACGGTCGTCGAAGTCGTCGAGGTCATCGGGAAACTCCTTCCCATGAAATGAAACGTGACAGCCTCCCCGCGCCGGTCTGGCGCGCCGGAGGATCGGCAACGGGTTCAGTTCACAGGAGGATCGGCGGGCCTGTCGCCGGCGGTGGCGGCGCGGCCAGGCCCCGGCCGGGGGCCAGGTCGGCCCGACGGAGGGGCACGACCTCGGTGGGGATCTTCGTCCAGGACCGGAGGGCCGGGGCGGCCGGGGCGGCCAAGGCGAGATGGGCACCGGCGAAGACGCAGACCTGATCGGACCTCGGGGGCGGGTCGCCCGGCTTGCCCGCGGGCTCCGCCGGGGTGACGGCATGGCCCGAGCAGATCACCAGCTGCGGACCGTGATCCTGTGCCACCATGTAGCCGGACGGGATCGCGGCACGCACGAGGAGGGCAAGGACCGCCAGGATGAGACCTGCGTTCCCGAAGCGCGCCCATGTGCTTCGCCGTTCCATGGAATCGTCCTTAACCCCTCGGGGGGAGCCTGACAATCAGTGACCGAGGGGTGCCAGTCGAGGGGGCGTGTCGCGGCGGTCGTTATTGGTCCGGTCGTAGTCGTCGACAATGTCCCTTGGCGGGTCCTGCCAGCTGTCCCAGGGCAGGTCCTTGTGCCTCGCCTCGGCCCAGCGCTCGAGCCAGGCCACCCCGTCATGCCCCACATAGGGGTCACCCAGGCGATAGGCCGGGTCCTTCATCGCCCGGTCCAGGGAGACGACCTTCAGCTTCCGACGCCGCAGGATGTCCGCCAGGTCATCGAGGCTGTCGGCGTTCAGCCGGGTGGCGTGCAGCAGCATGACAAAGGCGATCTGCCGACTGAACAGGGCTTGCGACGCGCTCTGGTACCAGGCGACCGTATGCTCGGTATAGGCCAGGTACTGGAGGCGGATGCGGTGCGCGCGGGCGTCGTCATGGCGGGACAGGGCATCGTCATAGGGTTCGGCGAACTCCCAGTCATCGGCGTCGATGGTCACCGGCGCCACGCGATAGCCATGGGTGTCCAGCCACCGGTTGATCTCCAGCTTCACGGCCTCGGGAAAGCCCGTCTCCAGATAGGGATGCCGGAACCATTGCAGCCGCCGGTGCCGGGCAGCCAAGAGCGCCCGGGTGACGGTCTCCCCCCGGGCGATGTCGAGGATGTAGCCGGTTCCGCCGAGCTCTTCGGGCGAGTCATGGCTGAAGGTGTGGTTGCCCAGATCGAAGCCGGCATCCACCCACTTCTGCAGATTGGCGATCTGCTGCGGCCGGTCCATCAGGTCGAGCTTGCTCTCGTTCACGAAGCCGATGGCCGGCATGCGGTGATGCTTCAGCCCCCGAAGCAGCATGTCGTTGATGTAGTTCACATAGGGCTGGTCCGGCACGAG
>DAINBM010000052.1:9016-10966 GCA_036732965.1 Caulobacteraceae bacterium
CATCATGACCCGGCTTCTGCGTCGCTCCGTTCTTGCCCTCGCTGCCCTGGCCGGTCTGGCCCTCACCCCGGCGGCCACCGCCCAGCCCGTGGGTCTGGTCGCAGGCTTCTTCGAGAAGGGCGTCGAGGCCCGGCTGAAGGCACCGCTGGCCAGGACCGACCTGTTCGACGCCACCGCGCTTCGGGTCGTGCTCTGCGGCACCGGCTCGCCCATGCCGGACCCCGCCCGGGCCCGGGCCTGCACGGCGGTGATCGTCAAGGGGCGCGCCTATCTGGTCGACACCGGCCCCGGCGCGGTGAACACCCTGCAGCTGATGGGCTTTCCCATGGACCGGATCGCAGGGGTGTTCCTGACCCATTTCCACTCCGACCACATCGGTGACCTTGGGGAACTGCGGATGCAGACCTGGGTCTCCGGGCGCGCGGCACCGCTGCCGGTCTATGGACCGGAAGGGGTTGCCCGGGTGGTGGGCGGGTTCAATGCGGCCTATGCCCTCGATGACGACTACCGCACCGCCCACCACGGGGAGGCCAACATGCCCCACGGGGCCGCGGCACTCGCCGCCCACGGCTTCGATGTGGGCGAGTCCGGGGGGCAGGTCGTGTACAAGGACGCGGACGTGACCGTCACCGCGATCCGGGTGAACCACGACCCGATCAAGCCCGCCGTGGGCTACCGGTTCGACGCCGGCGGTCGTTCCGTCGTCGTGTCGGGGGACACCGCCCCCTCCCCCAACCTGGTCACCTGGTCCCACGGGGCGGACGTGCTGGTGCACGAGGCCCTGTCCGCGCGGATGGTGGGGATCATCAGCCGGGCCTCCACGGCGGCCGGTCTCGACCGGCAGGCCCGGATGGTGAAGGACACGCTGAGCTATCACACCGATCCGGTGGACTCCGCCAAGGAGGCCAACGCCGCGGGCGTCGGCCTCCTGGTCTACAGCCACCTCGCCCCCGGACTGCCGCAGCCCGCCCTGGAGAAGCTGTTCGTGGACGGGGTCGCCGCGGTGCGCGATCCGAAGACGTGGATGCTCGGCTTTGACGGCCTGCGCATCGATCTGCCGTTCGCAGGCGGTGCCCCCGTCTCGTCCAGGGTCGCCATTCTGGGCCGTTGACGTCCCGCCGTCCCGCGGGCAACCCTGCGCCCGTCCCGGCCTGAACCGCACGTCCGTCCGGAGGGCCATGACCAAGAGAGGAACACAGCTTCATGTTTTCGCACGTGATCGTCGGCACCAACGACCTGGCCCGGGCCCGCAAGTTCTATGACGCCACCATGAGCGCACTCGGCTACGGGCCGGCGATGGATGGTGGCCACCGCTTCTTCTACATGGGCGGCGGCGTCGCGCTCGGCGTCACGACCCCGATCAATGGCGAGCCGGCCACGCCCAGCAACGGCTTCACCCTGGGTCTGGCCGTGCAGTCGCCGGAACAGGCCGACGCCTGGCATGCGGCCGGCATCGCCAATGGCGGCACCGCCTGCGAAGACCCGCCGGGCGTTCGCGAAGGCCCGATGGGCAAGCTGTACCTCGCCTATCTGAAGGATCCCGACGGCAACAAGCTCTGCGCCTTCCTGCGCATGTAGGTCCCGGTCGACGCGACGGGGCGCCTTGCCGCGATCCCCGTCGCGTCGCACTCTGGCGTGGCACAGACGACCGATCCGGGTCGCGCCGCGAAGGGACAACGCCATGACCGCCCTGCACTTCCAGTCCGCCAGCGCCCTGGCACGATCGATCCGCGAGGGTCAGCTGACCGCCCGCGGCGCACTCGAGCACTTCCTCGACCGGATCGACCGACTGAATGGCCCGATCAACGCCGTGATCCACCAGGACCGGGACGGCGCGCGGGCCCGGGCCGATGCCGCCGATGCCGCCCGGGCCGCCGGTGCCCCCCTCGGCCCCCTGCACGGCGTCCCCATGACCGTGAAGGAAAGCTACCAGGTGCGGGGCACGCCGAC